>NZ_AYWP01000042.1:0-38004 GCF_000502435.1 Mesorhizobium sp. LNHC232B00 | reverse complement strand
CTCGATCGCCTCCGCGGGCACCCGGCGCGTCGAAAGCTTGCCCAAACGCCGGTCGAGCAACCCAGCCTCCCCAGCCTCTTCGTAACGGTCGCGGTAACGCCGGAATTGCCGCTCCGACATGCCCAGCAACTCGCCTGCCTCCATCATCGAAAGATCGCCGCCATTCCAGCGGCTCAATACATCCCGAAACTTCTGCATTCTCCGGTCCTGTAGCCACGCTGCCCGCTTCATCCCCAGCCTCCATTCGCTGGCGATAAAACCGGACAACTCGCGTGCTACCTAATCCGGACAACTCATGTGCTTACGACACTTTTCTGGAACAAGCCTTGACGTCCCGCATTCTATTAGCAGGGACGCAAGGAGCGTGGCGTGAAAGCATTTTTGGGACTGGTCTGCGGCTTCGTGCTGACCCTTGCGGTGTTCGGCAGCGGGTTGGTTTTCGCAGCCTGGCTGCTCGCCGCCAAGCCGGCGCGCGAGGCAAGACCCACCGTCAGCGTGGCGGAGCTGTGGACCAAGAAGGCGCGGCCGGTGAACAAGGCGGCACAGAACCTCGAACGCGTGCCGGCCGAGCAGCCCGCGCCTGCCGACATCGCCGCCAAGCAACCAACCAAGCAGCAGCCAGATCCCACCGTCACCGGCGCCATCGCGCCGGCCGAACTGCCGCCGCATCTCGCCTGGTGCGCCAACCGCTACCGCTCCTACAATCCCGATGACAACAGCTACATGTCCTATAGCGGGCAGCAGCGCACCTGCGTCTCGCCCTATCTCGCCGCCGACCACACCGCGCCGCGCGCCGCCGAGGCCAGCTATGCCGAGGGCCCGGGCTTGGGTGCCTACGCGGCCACCGGCGACGACGACCATGTTGCCTCCTGCTTCAGCCGCTACCGCTCCTACCGGCCGGAAGACAACAGCTACCAACCCTATTCCGGCGGGCCGAGACGGCAATGCGAGTAGCCGGCAGCGGCCTGGCGCACGACGAAGGCCGCCGGGAGCGACTGCGACCGCGCGATTTCTGGGATCGTTCGGATCGGCCTCAATGCCCAGAGGAGGAACGACCATGGACGACGACCGGCACGAGAAGATCCAGCAGCGCGCATACCAGATCTGGCAGCGTGAAGGCGGCGGCGACCCCGAGGACCACTGGCACCGCGCCGAAGCCGAGATCGACCGCGAGGCGGCACTGCCGCTGACGGCTGGTGACGCGTTGCCGCGCGAGATCGCCAGCGCCGACGTGCTGACGGTGGAGGAACTGGCGGTGCGCACCGGCATATCGGGCGACGAGGCACAGGAACTGATCGACCGCCTGGGCACCGACCGCGCGGCAATCGAACAAGCCGCCCGCAGTCTCAAAAGGCGGCGCACGCCTCAGGAGGGCCAGGCGAAATGATCAGGAAACTGAAAGGTGGAAAATACCGGCTTTATGCGCGCAAGAAGGATGAGAAGACGGGCAAGCGGCGGAACCTTGGCACGTTCGAAACGCGCGAGGCCGCGGAGAAGCACGAGCGCGAGGTGCAGTATTTCAAGCGGCATTGAAGGGGTGCCGATGGCTGTCACGACGGTGACCACACGCTACTGAGACCGGTTACTTCCGCTGAATACAAAGGCGGCTTTGCGCCCGATCCCGTCAGGATTTCTACGCCACGCGGGGTTGAGCTGGCCTGACCACGGTGGCGAGTACGATGCCGGCGACAATGAAGGCAGCACCGACCAGATCGTAATCGTGCAAGCCCTCGCCAAGCAGCAGATAGGCGAGCATGGCCACGAACACCGTCTGCAGGTAGAGCAGCATGCTCGCCCGGCTCGCTCCGAGCGTTTCCACGCTTTTGTTGTAGAGATAGTACATCAAGGCGCCGCCGGGACCCGCCAGATAGGCGAGCGCGAGAAGGCTGTCGACATCCATGGCGGAGCGTTCGTCGTTGAACAATTCCCAAAGATGGAAAGGCAAGGCGACCAGCGCACCGGCGCCGAGCAGCAGCACGACCATCGGCAGGAGTTCGATGCCGAATTTGGCACGGCGCAAAAGCACGGTGTAGAGGCCCCAGCAGAACGCGCTGCCGACGATCCACAACTCGCCGGCGTTGACCTTGAGTTGCAGCAGCGCCGTCAGGTTGCCGTGGGCAACGATGAAAATCATCCCGGCAAGCGCAACCAGCGCGCCAAGCGACTTCCACAGTCCGAGCGGTTCGCCAAGCACGAAACGGGCGAGCACCATCGTCATGACGGGCGATAGCGCCATGATGATGCCGGCCGTGGTGGCATCGGTGTCGTCGAGGCCGTGGTAGATCATACCCTGGCATAGCGTGAGGCCGATCGCCCCCACGGCGACGACCTCCACGGCGCGCGTTCGCAAAAGCCCGATCATCGCGTCGTGATGACGGTGCACGATCGGCAGCAGGATGGCGCAGGCAAGCGTCAGCCGCCAGAAGCAGAGGCCCCAGGGCGGCATTTCAGGCGCCACCCATTTGGCCGCGATATAGACACCGGCCGAAAGCAGCCAGCACAGGACGGCGGCCGGATAGCCGGCCAGGGAGGATACGGGGCCGGCCACGGGTTGCGCGGCGTGATGCGCTATCGGCATTGCCTGCATGTCATGCCTCCCCTTGGATGACCTCGGCCAGACGGGGCAACATAGCCTGCGTCGTTGGGTCGTGCATCCGTTTTGAAAGACGACGAGGAATCCGCGCTCGGCCGCCATATGTCTTTCGATGGAACGGGAAGGTTCTTCCCGCGAGGGTGATGCGACGACCGTCGCGGCAATCGAACAAGCCGCCTGCAGTCTCAAGGCCAGAAAGCGCGCTAAATCCTGATCAGCCCTAACCAGGGAGAGCGAGATGATCCGCAAACTGAAGGGTGGAAAATACCGGCTTTATTCGCGCAAGAAGGATGAGAAGACCGGGAAAAGGCGGAATCTGGGGACGTTCGATAAGGGGGGCGGGGAGAAGCATGAGCAGTACTTCAAGCGGCATTGAGGCGTGATTTCGTGCTTGTCTCTGGCTGTCGCGATGGTGACGGACCATCCTGCTGCGACTGGTTATCTCCGCTGAGTACAATGCCGGCCTTGCGCCCCAAGTCAGTCGTTGAGCTAGCCCCAGGGGAATCCCAGAAGCGGAAATTCGAGCGAACAGGCTAACCGGTGCGTTGCACCTAGAACCGACGCCCAGCGGTCATCAGCGACGAGCTCGATCTTCAGCCGAGAGTGAGCAAGGCAGCACGCTTCACTGTCGCCGACATTCCCAATCGTTTGGCTAACTAGTCGTCAAGCCTGTTGTCCGGCTCCTACTAAATCGAGTGCCGCTCTGGCCCCATCCTAGCTTAAAATTACGCACCCGCACTTCGGAGGTGCTTTGAGCGTCTCTAGCTGCGGGATATATGAAGCGCAACTCGATTTCGTCCTTCCGATTTGGCACGAAACAGAGCCAAATCGGCGGCATTGACGAAATCATTTGGCGTCTCGTCCGCGGTGGGCACCGCTGTTGCAACGCCGACGCTGATGGTCACATGATCCGGGCCGTGGGGTATGTTCAACTCCCGCACGCCCTGGACGAGCCGCTCTGCGATCGCACTGGATTGTTCCAGTAAAGTGTCGACCAGCACGACCACGAACTCTTCGCCTCCGTACCGCGCAGCGAGGTCGGTGGAGCGGCCGGAACCGCTCTGGATTACGCGGGCGATTTGCTTGAGCACCTCATCGCCGGCCATATGGCCATAGGTATCATTGTATCGTTTGAAGTTGTCGGCATCAATCATCAACAGCGACAATGGGGACTGTGCGCGAAAAGCGCGCTTCCATTCAGCCGCCAAATATTCATCAAAATAGCGCCTGTTGCCGAGACCCGTCAGGCCATCGATCCGCGTCAGACGTTCAAGCTCGAGATTCGCACTGATCAGCTGTCGCTGGCTTTCCCTTAGCGCCCGGTATGCCGCGTCTCGCTGGACGTGATCCAGATAGGCCCGCGTGTGATATCGAATACGTGCAATCAGCTCGATACGATCCGGCAGTTTGACGAGATAGTCGTTCGCTCCCGCAGCGAAGGCTTCGCCCTTGGTGGCCGGATCTTCCTTGCTCGACAGCACAATGACTGGGACCGCGCGTGTCGACGCGTGCTTCCTGTATTCTCGCACCAGATGCAGCCCGTCGACACCGGGCATGACGAGATCCTGCAGGATAACGGTTGGCTTTACCTCATCCGCGACCGTCATCGCTCTCAACGGGTCGGTGCAGAAGTGTAAGGAAATATCGGGCTCGTTGGCTAGAGCGCGCCTGACCGCCTCGCAAACCATGATCTGATCATCGATGAGCAGAACCATGGATGAATAGTTATCTGCGAGTGGCGGGACTAGCTCTGGTTCTTGCGTCATCGGACGAGCCCTTTCACGTGGAGCGCTCGCAGGCTTCGATTATACGTGAGCCGATCGCACTCAAAGGAAGAATATCAACAGCCGCGCCGATGTCGGCGGCGGCCTTCGGCATGCCGTAGACGGCACTGGTTGCTCTATCCTGCGCGATCGTGAGATGCCCCTTGTCGCGGAGCTGTCTTAGCCCGCGCGCACCATCCCTGCCCATGCCGGTGAGCAGGACACCAATCACCGAGCCAGGCCACCATTGCGCCGCACTCTCGAAGAACACATCTACCGACGGCCGATAAACATTGTCCTTGGGGCTGGGCGTATAGCCAAGTTGCTGAGCTGACTTGAAAACCAGATGATCCGCAGAACTGGCTACGAGAACAGTGCCCGCCTGAGGACTATCCTTTTCCCGCGCCGGACGGATCGGGAGAGGCGTATGCTGTCCCAGCCAATCAGTAAGCCCTGGCACGAACTGAGCATCGAGATGCTGGACGAGCACGATCGCGCTACCAAAATCAACGGGAAACGCGCTCAGGACTGCGGCAACGGCGGCCGGCCCGCCCGCGGAGGCACCGATTGCAATTAGGCGTCGAGGTGTCGGCTCAGCGTCACGTGACATCCGCCTTTTTGTCTTGGCCGGCGCATCACCGATCAGCTTGCCGATCGTCGCAATCTTGTTCGTTAGAAGCCGTGCGGATTGCGAGGACGCGTTACCTTGGATCCCTACTGACGGAATATCGACCGCGTCGAGCGCGCCATGACCCATTGCTTCGTAGACACCGGCGAGGTTGGCTTCGATACTAGCGGTCACCAGCAAGATTGAGCACGGGGTTTCCGCCATGATTCTGCGGGTCGCTTCCACGCCGTCCATCTCTGGCATCGCTAGATCCATGAGTATCAGATCCGGCAGATCACGTCTGCAGACCTCGACCGCCTCACGCCCATTGGTCGCGATCCATGCGACCTGATGTTCGCCGGTCGACAGGACCAGCCGGCGCAGAAGCTCAACCGCCATCGGCATGTCGTTGACTACGCCGATTCTCATTCGTTGGGTTCCAATTTCGATCTCATTCAGCCGCCTCGCCAATCATGTCCACGACGGCATGAATCAGGGCCTCGTCCTGAAAGCTACTCTTGGTCAGGTAATAGTCCGCACCTGCGTCGAGCCCGCGCGCGCGATCTTCTTCCCGATCCTTGTACGAAACGATCATGATGGGTGTGTTCTTGAGATGAGCGTCCTTTCTGATCAAACTCACCAGCTCGATGCCATCCATGCGAGGCATGTCGATGTCGGTGAGGACGAGATCGAAAGGACCAGACCGGACGGCATTCCACCCGTCCATACCGTCGACCGCCACTTGGACCTCATAACCGTAATTGCCCAGCATCTTGCGCTGGAGTTCGCGAACCGTCAGTGAATCGTCAATCACGAGCACGCGCTTGCGCCTGCTCGGTTCGGGACTGCCCGCGGCGCGCCGAAGAGCTCGAAATCCGCTTGACGACGCAAGCTTTTCCACCGATCGGATCAGATCGTCGACGTCGAAGATCAGAACAGGCGAACCGTCTTCCATCAGGGCTGCTGCGCTAATGTCCTTGATCTTGGCAAACCGTGGATCGAGAGGTCTGATCACCAACTCGCGTTCCCCGAGAAAACGGTCAACGATCAGGCCGTATGCATCGCCCCGACCCGCATCAACGATGACGACCGAGAGTTCGTCCGGTTCCGATCCGGGCTCACCTCGATCCAGCACCTCGCGCGCGGTGACCAGCCCGATCTGTCGATCGTTTAATCGAAAATGCGGCCGGCCCTGCAGGACATTGATCTCGGTCCGCTGCAGTTTCAAAGTCTTGGAAATGGCAGCGAGTGGAAAAGCATAGGGCTCTCCATCGACATCGACGAGCAGTGTGCGCAGGACCGACAACGTCAGCGGCAATTGCAGTTGAAATCGGGTTCCGTGCCCAAATTCTGAGGAGACGCTTGCGACTCCCCGGACCTGCTTCGTCATGGCTTGCACTGCATCGAGCCCCACACCGCGACCGGAGACGTCGGTAAGGCCCGCTTTCATCGAGAAGCCTGGCAGAAACAGGAATGCGAGCAATTCGGTTTCGCTGAGTGTGTCAGCACTTTCCCTGGTTGCAAGCTGCCGGGCGACGACAGTCTCGCGCAGCTTCGAGAGCTCGATCCCCCTGCCGTCGTCCACCACGGCTATCTGCAGCAGCCCGGCATTATGCCTCGCTTCGAGCCTGATGAGCCCCTCTTCGGGTTTCCCCATCGCGAGGCGCTCGTCAGGCGGTTCAAGCCCATGGTCTACAGCGTTGCGCAGAAGATGCCCCAAAGGGGCATCGAGCTGCTCGAGGATATCGCGGTCGATGCCGGTCGAGCCGCCTACGATCTCCAGTCGCACCCGCTTGCCAAGGGTACGACCGAGGTCGCGGATCGTTCTCGCATAGTGTCGCACGCCGTCCTCAAAAGGCCGCATCCGGCTCGCCAACGTTTCGTCGTACAATCTGTTGGCAAGATCGGTCGCTTTCCGATCCACTGAATCCAATTCATCGAGACGCTCCGCCAGGAACGCTTGGCTCAACCGAAGCTTCCGCTGCGCTTCAGCCAGCGCCTCCACCACCGCCGCATCGTTTGAAACCGGCGGCAGCACTGCATGAAGATTGTCGAAGGCACTTGCGAGGTCCGATTGAAGTCGCTTCAGCCGTAACAGCCCGTCAGCGAATGGCCTGAGCCGCCGAGCTTCCATCAGCGACTCGCCAGCCAACCCGAGCAATCGGTTCAGGCTGTCTGCCGTCACCCGAACCATTCTATCAGAGCCGATGCTGCCGTCGGCTTGCGGTACCGCCCCAACGAGGAGGTTCGCTGAAGAGGTCGTCGCCAGTTGCTCCTGGGGACGATCTGGAGTTGCGAAATCAGCTGCAGCATCTTGGGGCCCGGGCTTTGCCTCGGGGAGGGACAATTCCTCGAACTTCGCGAGAAAGGTTTCGACTTCTGAGTTGGCGCTCTCGCTCGATGATCCCGATGCGATCAATTTCAAAAGGTCAGAGCCTTGCAGAAGCGCATCTATATGCTCCCGTCGCACCCTCAGATGCCCACGTTGCGCGGCGACCAGGCAGTCTTCCATCGCATTTGCAACTTTGACCGCGGGCATCAGGTCGATGATGCGGGCAGCTCCTTTCAGGGAATGCGCGGCACGCATGCATGCGTCCAAGGCATCGGCGGCGATAGGATCGCGTTCGAGTGCCAGAAGCCCAGAGGTTAGAGCCTGTGACTGCGTCTCCAGTTCGGCCTGGAAGAGGCTGAGCATCGAAACCTGGCTGAAGTCTTCATCTGTCATGCGATGCTCCGATCCAGCATCGTGAGCAGTTGTCGTGGATCGAGACAGCCTACGGCTCGTCCCTGCCATGGCAGCACGCCAACCGTAGCGGCCGACAGTGCCTTGCCAATCATGGCCGGAACAGCGAGAGTGTCGCGTTCCTGGTACCGATGTAAGCCGTGGATCTCGTCAACCGTAAAAGCAACCCGTTTGTCGCGCTCGCCTACCACGACTAGGCGGCGAAATACCTTGGTTCGCGTGCCTTGTTCCCCCTCCTTGCGCTCGTCTATCCCGAGCAATTCGGCCAGGGACAGGCAAATGAGCAATTCACCACGGACATTCGCAATACCGAGCAGTGCACTGTTCCTGCGATGTGGAACTGAATGAACGCGACGAGATTCAGCCACTTCATGAAAAATACCGACCGGAAGTGCCAGCCATTCCTCCCCCAAACGGAAGAGAACGGCCGTCTCCAGCGCGTCGCTGTCTGCCGAGTCGATCCCTGCACGACCAGCGTTATCAGGCCATTCGTCGCGATATGCCGAGGGCGCTGCACGGTCAAGGAGGCGTCGTGCAATCTTCTTGTAGGTCGGGCAATTCCTGCAGTGGAGATGCTGCTCCAGTAGCGGACATGACTTGTCACCCCGTACGCCTATTTGCCGCCAGCAGTCGTCGATTTCAATCTCCTCCACCGGCTGAGCGATCCTTGTCGAAGCCGCCATCAGCTGCCGCTCCTTTTCTGGACCCGACCCAGTCGGCCGGCCAGCGCCTCGGCGCCGTTGTGGTCGCCTTGCTTGCTAAGCAGCAAGGCCAGATGGACAAGAGCTTCTCGATGATTTGGCGCGAGATAGAGCGCCTTGCGATAACTTTGCGCGGCTTCGGGTGCAGAACCATCCGCATCCTGGACGAGGCCCAGCAGGTAGAAGATTTCCGCGGAAGGACCGAACTCCTTGAGATGCGCCAGGGCGACCTCCTGTGCCTCCTTTACCCGTCCTGCATTGGCGATCCGTTCAACCGCGATGAGGCTTTCCGAGGCCTGTGCAAGCGGCTTGGCCGGAGCCTGCCCACGGCCTTCATTGCCAATTGTCGGTCGGAACGGAAGAAGAGGCTCGCTCTTGTTGACCTTCGGAGTCGGCGTCCGCACCGGGACGGCGGCCGAAACTTTCGGCGCCGTGGTCTTGACGGGCTCCGATTTCAGAAAGGCAAAGGCCAATGGCCATTCAGCGGAAATAAAGCCATGCAACCTTGGAAGAGCTGCTTCCGCCGGACCGACCAGAAGAAGTCCGTCTTTGGCCAGCAGGTCCTTCGTGCAGATCAATGCGCGATCCTGCAGCTCTCGATTGAAATAGATCAGCAAATTGCGGCAAAGCAGGATGTCATAGACCTCTTGCCCGAAAGACGCGCGAGAACCGAACAGGTTTCCTACCCTGAACCGAACTTGTTTCAGCACCCCAGCAATAGGCCGCAACCCGCCCTCGGCAGCTTCGAAATAGCGATCCTTGAATTCGAGATGGCTGCCGCGAAACGAATTGCGCCCATAGATGGCGCGTTCAGCCGTCGCGATATTGCGGCTGCTGACGTCCACGCCATCGATCTTGAACTCGTGCGCCTCAAAGCCGGCATCGAACATGGCCATGGCGACCGAATAAGCCTCTTCGCCCGTTGAACATGGCAGGCTTAGGACGCTTATCGGCTGAGCAGGCTTGTGCACGCGCGCATGCCGCGCCAGCATCGTGAACGCTTCTCGGTCGCGAAAGAACCAGGTCTCTGGGATCACCACCGCATTGATCAGCTCCTGCAGCTCCTGCGAGGAACCGGCCAAGTGTTCCCTATAGGCCTGAGGGTTGGTTATCCGGCATGCTGCCATCCGGTCTCTGACCGCCTGACGAATCACTGTCGGACCAACGCTGGCACTGTCCAGTCCAATGGTTTCCGTCAGGAGCTTTTCTATTGCGCCGGTCATTGATCACCTATTGCGGCCTGGCGGAGCAAAGCGGTACGAATCTCTTCCGAAAGCAGCGCTTCCACTTTGACCCACTGAATGATCTCGGAACCATCGGAAGCCACCGGCCCAAGATAGGGCGGGGTTCCTGGTTCAAGTCCGAACGGCGCGAAATCGGCAGGGTCTCGCTCGAGCGTATCCGTCACCCGTTCCGCGATCAGCCCCAGTAGGCGTTGCTCGCCACCATGCGCCGGATAGCGCGTCACAACGATCCGGGTGCTCAATAGGCGCTCCGATGGTCGGCCAAGCGCAAGAAGAGTAACATCGATCAGGGGGATGGGTATTCCGTTATAGCTGACCAAACCCACCACACCAGTTGGCGCACCCGGAAGAACTTTCACATCGATATAGGGCAGAACCTCTTCAATTTGGTGGACATCGATCAAGTATCGATCCGGACCCATGCTGAAGGCGAGGAATAGCATTGTCACCTCCTACTGCCGGCTCGCTAGGCTTTCAGCTTGAACCTCGAAATGCTACTTCGCATGCCGCCTGAGACTTGATTGAGCTCGTCGATCGCGAGCGTCGATTGCTGAAGGGATTCGACCGTTTGTTGAGCTGCCTCACTCAGCTGGGTTAGCGTGTCGCTGATCTGCCCCGCGCCGGTCGCCTGCGCTTGCATGCCTTCATTGGCGACTTCAAAACGTGGCACCAGCCCCTGAACCTGCTGAATGATCTCGAAGAGTTGCCCGCCGACCTGCTGGATTTCCTGCATCCCCCGGCGGACCTGCTCGGAAAACTTGTCCATGCCCATCACTCCGGCCGCGACTGCCGACTGGATGTCCTTGACCATCTGCTCGATATCGTAGGTGGAGACAGCCGTCTGGTCCGCGAGCCTTCGGATTTCCGTCGCCACCACTGCAAAGCCCCGGCCGTATTGGCCTGCCTTCTCCGCCTCGATGGAAGCGTTGAGCGACAACAGATTCGTCTGATCGGCGACTTTGGTTATGGTCGTCACCACCTGATTGATGCTGCCGGCTTTCTCACTCAAGATCGCGAGTTTGGAATTGATCGCACCGGCCGCTTCCATGACCTGCTGCATGGTTTCTTCCATACGGGTTAGCCCCGCTTGCCCTCCGCCGGCGACGGCAGCCGTTTGCTCGGCAACTGTCGAGACCTCGTTCATCGTGCGGACGAGTTCGTTTGATGTGGCGGAGATTTCCTTGGCTGTCGCGCGGATTTCTGTTGTGGTCGCTGCGATTTCAGTCGCAGTTGCCTGTTGTTGCTTGGAGGTGGCGGCGATCTCAGTTATCGACGTGCCGACCTGTATGCTGGACCTTTGAACCTGACCAATGAGGGTTGTGAGATCGTCCGCCATTGCGTTGAAGCCGTCGGCAAGCACGCTGAATTCGTCTCGGCGCCTCAGATCGAGGCGTTCGCTGAAGTCGCCTTGCCGCATCAATTGAACCGCGTCGACCAAACGGGTGAGCGGACCTGTAATGGCGCGAAACAGCTGGTAACCCAAAAGAAGGGCTAGCCCTAGGGCTATCAACAAGCCAACGCTCAAACCGACTTCGGCCGTTCTAACGATCGAGCTGATCTGCTGCGTCGCGCTGTTTGCCTCGCCTCTGTGATCCTCAACCATGGCCTGCAGAGCGGACTGCAATTTTACAAAGATCGGCTCTACGGTGTTCTTGATGGTCGGGCTTTCATTGAGAGTTTCACCTTTCGACAAGGCAGCCCGGCTTGTGTCCAGCACAGCAGTTTCAGCCAGACGAAATTGGTTGGCGAGTTCTTTGACGACTGCATAATTCTGCTTGTCGATGTCGGAGACGATTGTTGCTTCATAGTCGTCCATCGATCGCTGCACTTGGTCGCGATTGGTCGTGATCGCGCTTTCAAGCGTGCTTCTATCCGATGGGTTGTCCTGAAGGGCGTATTCCTGAAGCAGACTATGGGCCGTCATCTGGCCCATCATGATCGCGGTGCTGTGATAGAGGTCTGGAAGGATGCCCTTCTCGACCTCAGTCGCCTCCTGCCCCGCCTGAAGAAACCATGCGTACGCGATGACGGCGATCACGGACATGACCAGCAGAACGGCAGCGAAACTGACGAGGATGCGGTGGCGTATTGTCAGACTCTTCATGGATCCGATTCACCAATGGGGGCATCGTGGGCTGCGCGACAAGCGCTCGTTCCGACGTGTTCGAAAAAGGTGCGTCGAAAAGCGGTAGTCTGATGCTGAATGGTTTCTTTTCCGTTCCATGGCTAATGATGGCGAGGCGGCTCGCCAATCGGCGCCGCCAGAAGCGGTGGTCAAAGGACGACTGCCGTCCACGCAAAAGCGTCGATGAGCTACTTGAGGCCACGAGTTGAATGACTGCTTAAGCCAGCTCGAAGCTCGAAAGCCGACCTCCCGCTTGCGGCCCCTATCAAGACATTCAGTGCGTCGCCGGGTAGCAGCCGCAACTGGCGTTTAGCCAGTTGTCCAATTTCTCGCGCAGCAGCCAAGCTGCCACCCCCTCATTAACCATTCGTTAACCATTCCCTCGCTAGCGTTTACCTCTCAGTAAGGATTCGCCAGCCGTGACCTTTGCCGCTCCCCTCGAGGCCAAATCCATTCGCTTTCGTGCCCGCTCTTTTGTCGCTTTCACCTTGACCCCGGAAGCGCCCATGGCGGAGTGGCTGCGGGGGCTGGATCACTGGATCGGCAACTCGCCGGGCTATTTTGCCGGCCGGCCGGTGCTGCTGGATTTGAATGTGCTTAAGCCGCAGCCGAGCGAGATCGCGTCGCTCGTGACGGAGCTTGGTACGCGCGGCATTCGCATTTATGCCATCGAGTTGGAAGGAGCTTCGCTCGGCGCCGAACTGCCGCCTTTGCTGGTCGGCGCCAAGGAGGCGACGACGGATGGGCTGCTGCCGGGCCGCAAGGGTGGGCAAGAGGGTTCCGGTAGGGAAGGCAAGGCCGAGGGCAGGGCGCCGGACGACCGTGCGGACACAGGTGCCGCGGCCAAAGGCAAGGCTGGCGCAAGCAAGACCGGGGAAAGCGAGCCGCAGGTTTCGCATTACGATTCGGGCACGCTGATGATCAAGGCGCCGATCCGCTCCGGCCAGGCGATCATGCATGCGCATGGCGATGTCATCGTGCTGGGCTCGGTCGCGTCCGGTTCGGAGATCGTCGCCGCCGGCTCGATCCATGTCTACGGCACGCTGCGCGGGCGCGCTTCGGCAGGCGCACTCGGAAACACAGCCGCGCGCATCTTCTGCCGCCGCAACGAGGCCGAGCTTTTGTCGGTCGACGGCTGGTACATCACCGCCGAGGAGATGGAAGGGGTGTCGCGCGGCAAACCGGTGCAGGCCTTCCTCGACGGCGAGGGCCTGCGTGTCGAGACATTGAGCTAAAGCGCTGACTGAGACAAAGGCCGGCAAGCCGGCCCGGGATAACAAACGATAACAACGGAGGCTTTTTTGATGGGCAAGGTAGTGGTGGTCACTTCGGGCAAGGGGGGCGTCGGCAAGACCACCTCGACGGCAGCGCTTGGAGCGGCCGTGGCCAAGACCGGCAAGAAGGTGGCGCTCGTCGATTTCGACGTCGGCCTCAGGAATCTCGACCTGATCATGGGCGCCGAGCGGCGCGTGGTGTTCGACCTCGTCAACGTCATCCAGGGCACGGCCAAGCTGTCGCAGGCGCTGATCCGCGACAAGCGGGTCGACACGCTGTTCCTGCTGCCGGCCTCGCAGACGCGCGACAAGGATGCACTGACCGAGGAAGGCGTCGGCGAAGTCATCGACAAGCTGCGCTCGGTGTTCGACTATGTGTTCTGCGACAGCCCGGCCGGCATCGAGCGCGGCGCGCAGCTCGCCATGCGCTTTGCCGACGAGGCGGTCATCGTCACCAATCCGGAAGTGTCTTCGGTGCGCGATTCCGACCGCATTATCGGCCTGCTCGACGCCCGCACCATGCGCGCCGAACAGGGCGAGCAGATCGCCAAGCACGTGCTGGTCACCCGCTATGACGCGGGGCGGGCCGCGCGGGGCGAAATGCTCTCCATCGACGACGTGCTGGAGATCCTGTCGGTGCCGTTGCTCGGCATCATCCCCGAGAGCCAGGATGTGCTCAGGGCCTCCAACCTCGGCGCGCCGGTCACGCTGTCGGAGCCGCTCAACACCGCGGCCAAGGCTTACCTCGACGCCGCAAGGCGGCTGGAAGGCGAGGACCTGCCTGTCATCGTGCCCTTCGAACGCAAGGGCTTTCTCGATCGTCTTTTGGGAAGGAGGGCGGCATGAACCTGCTCGACATCTTCAAGCGGCGCTCCAGTGCGCCGGTGGCGCGCGAGCGGCTGCAGGTGCTGCTGGCCTATGAGCGCCGCAACCGCAACCAGCCCGACCTCGTCTCCATCCTGCGCGAGGAGATCATGGCCGTCATCGCCAAGCATGTGCAGATCGACCAGGATTACCTGCAAATCTCCATGGACCGCGGCGAGACTATGTCGACGCTGGAAATCGACATCCAGATCCCCAACAAGAGCGCCGTGCCGATGGCGATCTCGGCCTAGCTTTTTCACCCTCCCCCTTGTGGGGAGGGTTGGCTCGCAGTCGCAGCGAAGCGGCGATTGCGGGACGGGGTGGGGCAGCGCGACGCTGCAAGACCTATCTCCTGCAAGGCCAGCGCCAGCACCCCCACCCGGACCTGCGGTCCGACCTCCCCACAAGGCGGAGGTGGGGAGCCAGCACCTCACACCGCGTTAAACACAACCGTCTGCGCCAACCCGCCACCCCTGCGGTTCTCCAGCGTCACGGTTCCCCGTAGCGCTCGATGACACCCAGGCGCGCGGTTACCAGGCCCGCATTGCGCTCGCCGGGCTGGTTGTGCCCTTATCAAGGCATCCGCGCTGCCTCACGACAGGCGGGCCGGTTCACCCTATTGCCATGCTGCCGGGCAGGTTTCGCCGGGCGGCATGGGAGGATGAAGTCAATTGACATCGACGCCAGTTGCCAGTCGCGAAGCGGCGCCCTTGCCCGTCGCGGCGCTGATGGGCGCCATGGTGTCGATCCAGATCGGCGCCACCTTCGCCAAGACCTTGTTCCCGGTGATCGGCGCACAGGGCACGACGACGCTCAGACTCGTCGTCGGCGCACTGATGCTGATCGCGGTGCTGCGGCCGTGGCAGATGCGGCCTTCGCGCGCCACCTTGCCGTGGCTCATCGCCTATGGCGTGACGCTCGCAGCACTCAACCTTTTGTTCTACTTGGCACTTGCCAGGATCCCGCTCGGCGTTGCCGTGGCGTTGGAATTCTCCGGCCCGCTGCTGGTGGCGACGCTGACCTCGCGGCGCGCCAGCGACTTTGCCTGGATCGCGCTTGCGGTCGCCGGCATCGTGCTGTTGTCGCCGTTCATCCGGTCGCTGCAGCCGCTGGACCCGGTGGGGGTGGTGCTGGCACTGGCGGCCGGTGGTTTCTGGGCGCTCTACATCGTGCTTGCCCAGAAGGCCGGCGCGGAACTCGGCTCGCGCACGACCGCCTACGGCATGGCGATCGCCGCCGTTCTGGTGTTGCCCTTCGGCGTGGCCGAGGCCGGCATGGGACTGCTTTCGCCCTCGATCCTGGTCAGCGCATTGCTCGTCGGCCTGTTCTCCAGCGCGCTGCCGTTCTGGCTGGAGATGGTGGCGCTGACCCGGATGCCGGCCCGCATCTACGGGACGCTGACCTGCCTGGAGCCTGGGCTGGGCGCGCTCGCCGGCTTCCTGTTCCTGCACGAAAGCCTGACGCTGCCGCAACTGGCCGGTATCGCCGCCGTCATCGTCGCGGCCGCCGGCACGGCGCTGACCTCGATGCCGCCGGTGCCGTCGCCGGAGTAGGGGTAGCGGGCAGGCGAACGCGCGAAACGCGGTTCAGCGTTCCCTATCTGGTGCTCGTCGGCGTATGGCCAAACCGGCGGCGAAAGCAGCGATTGAAATAGGACACATCGCTGAACCCGCTTATCATAGCGATATCGCTGACCCGCATGTCGTCATTGTGTCTTTGCGAGAGCATCTTGCGGGCTCGCTGCAAGCGGAGCTCGAGGACCCTTTCGGAGAAGCTGGTGCCCGTTTCCTGAAGGAGGTCGTGGACGTAGCGTGCCGAGAGGCCGAGTTCTTGTGCGACGCCTTGGGCGGAGATGCCGGGGTTGGTGAAATCGTCGGCGATCTTGGCCATGATCGCCTGCAGGCGGGCGGCGCGCAGGCCGCGAAGGCCGGCCAGTTCGGCGGCCTGGCCCTTCGCGCCGGTCACCAGCCCGATCAGATCGACGATCGTTTCGGTCGCGTGCGTTACGAGATCGGGCGAGGCGAGGGGGCGGCCGGTTTCAAGAAGCTGGCAATAGCTCTTGAGAAGATCGAGGGCTTCGCTTTCGGCGCCTATCTTCAACGCCAGCCTGTCGTCGATCTGCGGGAAGGCCTGGGTGAGGATGGCGCGCGGGACCACTATGTTTGCCCACACATTTCTGTCGGCACCGGTCATTTTCAGCGCTTCCGCTGCCGTGACCAGGACCGCTTCGCCCCGACCGACGCCGTATTCGCGGCCGGCCTGGGCCCCGGACAACAGGGTGTCGGCCTTGTTGATCAGCAGCAGGTATCCGTCATTGTCGTCGTCGGCGATGTTGCTCGCCTTCCTCGTCGCATGCTTGATCGTTCCGGACATCTGGCCAAGAACCAGTTCTCCCACGGCCGTGGCTTCGATCGAGGCCTGGAAGGGCAGGTTTTCCGATGTGCCATATTCGACCGACCATATCTCCGCGACATGGATGTCCTGCCAGAGGGAAAACCGATCTCGTTCGCTAAGATGCGATGGCAACTGAGCCGATGAAAAGACCGTCTTTTGTGACAATGGTGCAATCCGATATATTCGCTAACTCTAATCTATTGAGCGCGATGCTTCCCATTCCAAGAATAACCAGCGACAATAGCCGCTTGGTATCAACTGAGCGAAGTCAAATCCTTAATCGAGATCGACCGCGCGTGGCGTCACCTGAAAGTATGACGCTACAAATTCCTTCGAGGCGAGATCGGAGCAAAATGGGGGGCATGTGGAGAGGCTGAGCAGCGAAGTTCTCTGTTCGATCATTGGCGATATCTATGATTGCGTCCTGGACCCCGACGGTTGGGCCGAGGTGATGATCCGGATCACCGGGGCTGTCGATGCGGCCTATACCACCATCGCGCTTGCCAGCACCGCCGGCAATCAAGGCCGCTTCGCGGCCCAATCGCCCTGGGATCCCGAGCAGATGCGCGTCCTCCAGGAGGACTATGATTTTGACACGATTCCCGGGCTGAAGGCTGCGGTCGTCGGCGACGTCGACAGTCCTGTCGCGACGCTGTCGCAGATGAGCGAAGCCGAGCTCCAGCAGACTCCGTTTTTTCAGAATTGGGCCAAACCGCAGGGACTGCGCGAAGGCTGTATCACCAAATTCGTCCACACACCGGATCGGATCGGGTTGATGGGTTGCACCACGCGGGCCACCAGGGAGGCCATATCAGCCGAAGAGCAGCGTTTCCTGGCGTTGCTCTCGCCGCATCTGCGCCGTGCGTCGCTGATCGGAGATCTGCTCGATCAGAGCCGCGTCACCGCCAATCTCTATCGGCAGGCGCTTGACCATCTGGCAGTGCCTGTTGTTTTGACCGGCGCACACGGAACGATCCTCCACGCCAATGGCGCCGCCGAACGGATGTTCTCGGCGCAAGGTCCCATTCTTTCCAGGAACGGCGTGCTCCAGGTGCAAAATCCGGCAGTGGCCCGCGCCCTGCTGGAGGCGATCGCCAGCGCAGCGAGCGCGGATTTTCTGCTTGGCTCCCGCGGCATTGGCCTGCCCATTTCGGCCTCGGGCCAGCCGCCGGCCGTCGCCTATGTGCTGCCGTTGAGCGAAGGAACGGCTCGCGCCGCTTTCCAGCCGGCATGCGCCGCCGTCTTCGTGTCGACGAAGACGTCCTCTTCCCCGCTCCCCGAGGCCGTTCTCACCACCTTGTTCGACCTTACGCCGGCGGAGGCGCGGGTCCTGCTGCGCATCGGCAGCGGATTGTCCGCCTCGAAGAGCGCATTGTCGCTGGGCATTGGCGAGAACACGCTGAAAACGCACCTCAACCGTATCTTCGCCAAAACCGGCACGAGACGCCAAGCCGATCTCGTCAAACTCGTCTCGGACATGGGCACGCCGCTCGCGGTTCAGGCTCAATAGGCTGGAGCCGCCGCTCGCCGCCGAACACCTCCCAAGCGCCGTGGAGTCGGGACGGGTCGCGACCAGGCTCGATGCTGACCCTGCTGAACACAGGCCGCCGATCGACTGAGGCTGAATGGCCACACCGACCGAGAAAGCGTCGCAGTGCTCTCCAGGACAATTCAGGTGCGGCCCAGCCCAAGACGTGGCCGGCCGACAATGCAACACCGGGGCGCGACAACAACTGGATCCCCGTGAGCATTTCGCGCGGGGCCACAACCCTTGGGGCGGCAGACAAACAAATGAAAACCCTTCTTCTCGCGACAGTCTTCATTCTTGGGCCTGTCGGCATGGCCTGTGCGGCTGACATCAATGAAGTTTCGCCTGTTGCCGGCTACGACTGGTCCGGCCTCTATGCCGGCGTCGACGTCGGCTACGCGGCCGGAAAATCCAATCTTTTCATCGCCGGCGGCGGTTTCGGCGGAGGCTCCGACCTCAACAGTTCGCTCGATCCGAGCGGTTTTGTCGGCGGCATCCATATCGGCGCCAATTACCAGATGGCGAACAGCTTCGTGATCGGCGCCGAGGCTGATATCGCCTACAGCAATGCCGATGGGCTGACGCCCCTGGACGCCGGTGGCGGTGGCGTCTCCGCGTTGCTCAAGAGCGAACTCAAATGGTCGGGATCGGCGCGGCTGCGGGCTGGCTATGCGTTCGACCGGACATTGCCCTACATCACCGCCGGCGTGGCTGCGGCCAAATATGAAGTGACCGCGATCAGCGCTGGCCCCGGCGGTGAAATACCGTTCCACGACGAGAGCCATGTCGGCTGGACGGTTGGAGCGGGCATCGAGCACGCCTTCACCGACAGATGGATCGCGCGGGCCGAATATCGGTACTCCGATTTCGGCAGCCAGGATCTCTCAATAGCAGCCGGTCTTCCGACGGCGACGAGCGTCGATCTGCAGACGCACGATGTCCGGGTCGGCCTCAGCTACAAGTTCTGATCCGCCACGCCGGCCAGCAACCCCGCGCCGTTTTTTCGGCGCGGGCAAACACAGCATTTCGAGGCAGCAGATCAACCATGAAAACCATTCCTCTCGCGGCGGCCGTCATCCTCGCAGCTGCTGGCATGGCGTCGGCAGCGGATGCCAATTTGCCGGTTGACTCTAGCTACAACTGGTCCGGCGCCTATCTCGGCGCACAGGCCGGATACGCGTGGGGTGACGCGCGGGTCGGGCAGACCTTTGCGCCCGGCAGCTTCGACGATTATGGCTGGGGTTACGGCCCGTCCGGCGGCTTCGGTGGCCTTTATGCCGGCTACAACAAGCAGTTCGATGGCGGGCTGGTTCTCGGCGTCGATGACCCGGCCTTTGGCGGCGAGCTCAAGCTGGATTCTGTCGGCTCGCTTCGCCTGCGGGCGGGCTGATAGCGGAGCGCGTAATCCCCCTTCGAGAGAGGAAATTAGCAGCTTCACCGCCGCCACGGCGGCTCCGGCGAAAAGCGCTTGGCGATCCAGTCGGCAAAGGCGCGGGTCTTGGCGGCTTGTCCCTTGGCCGAGGGCATGACGACATAGACCGCGCCTTCGTCGGCGAGCGTCCAGTCCTCCAGCACTGGCACCAGCCGTCCATCGGCGATTTCGCGACCGACCAGCCAGTCGGTGCTCATCATCAGCCCGACACCTTGCACGGCGGCCTCGACCAGCACCTCGGCATCGTCGGTGACCAACGGCCCGGAAACCTCGACGCGCGCGCGCCGGCCTTCGCGGTCCATCATCTCCCAGGCCGGAAAGGTCTGGAAGCCGGAGAAGCCCAGGCAGGAATGTTCGAGCAGCGCCTGCGGTGTCTCCGGCCTGCCGCTTCGGGCGAGATAGGCGGGAGCGGCGCAGAGCAGCCGGCGCCGCGTCGCGATCCTGCGCGCCACCAGGCGCGAATCCTCCAGCGCGCCGAGCCGCACGGCGACGTCGAAATTCTCGGCGACCAGGTCGGCGAAGCGATTGGAGAATTCGGCCTCGATGCGGACGTCGGGAAATTCGGCGAGGAATTGCGGCAGCAGCGGGCCGATCCACATGCGCCCGAACGTGCCGGGCAATGCCAGCCTGAGCAGGCCGCGCGGACCGCCGCCGGCGTGGGCGGAAGCCGCTGCCTCGGCCTCGTCGACCGACGCGAGGATGGCGCGCACGCGCACCAGGAATTCGGCGCCCGCTTCGGTCAGCGACACGCTGCGCGTCGTGCGATGAAGCAGCCTTACCCCCAGCCGCTCCTCCAGCGATTGCAAGCGCCGCGACAGGATGGTCGCGTCGCGGCCAACACGTGCCGCCGCCCTGGTGAAGGAGCGCGCCTCGGCGATGGCCGCGAAGGCCGCCATTTCGGCAAGGGCCGCCGGCTCGTGTGATTGCTGCATTATCCGCAATACTCAAATGTAAATGGCGAGGATTATCTAGTGATAGAGCAGCAGATAGGTTCACTCAACCCATCAATCGTCACACAGGAGTGAACCATGAAAGCCATCGAACTCAGCCAGGCCAGGCTGGATGCCTTCCGCGCCACGACCGTCGCCACCCCCGAACCGCAGCGCGGCGAGGTGCTTATCCGCCAGCGCGCGGCGAGCCTCAACTTCGTCGATGTCGCGGTGGCGAGCGGCAATTATCCCGGACCGACCTATCCGCTCATCCCGGTCGCCGACGGCGCCGGCGAGATCGTCGCGCTGGGCGAGGGCGTTACGACATTCAGCACGGGCGATCGCGTGATCGCGCATGCCAAGCCGCACTGGATCGGCGGTCCGCCGCGGCCTTACGAGATGAGGCAGATGCGAGGCATCTCGCTGCCGGGGTCGCTGTCCGAATATGTCGCGCTGCCGGCCAATGCGCTGGTGCCGGTTCCGGCGCACCTCTCCTTCGAGGCGGCATCGACACTGCCGATCGCCGGCACCACCGCCTGGAACGCGATCCGCGCCGCAAATGTCGGGCCGGGTTCGGTCGTCGTGCTGCTTGGCACTGGCGGCGTCTCGATCTTCACGTTGCAGCTGGCAAAAGCCTTCGGCGCCACCGTCATCATCACCTCCTCGTCGGACGAGAAACTGGAGCGGGCGAAGGCACTCGGCGCCGATCATTTGATCAACTACCGCGCGACATCAGACTGGGACGACAAGGTGCTGGAGCTGACCGACGGCCTCGGCGCGGACCTCGTCGTCGAGACCGGCGGCGCCGCCACCTTTGCCCGTGCGGTCAACGCCACCGCGCCCGGCGGCACGCTGTTCACCATTGGTTTCGTCACCGGCGCCGAGGCCACGGTCAATCTGCTGCCGATCATCATCAAGGCGCTGAAGGTGGTCGGCAACAACACCGGATCGGTGTCCGACCTCCGCGACGCGGCCCGCGCCATCGGTGCAGCTGGGATCGAGCCGGTCGTCGACAAGGTGTTTTCACCTGATGAAGCAGCGGAAGCCTACACCCACATGGCCGCCGGCGGCCTGCATTTCGGGAAATTGGTGTTCGGATTGGAGTGGTGAGGGGAGGGTGAGGCTTGCGCCTGGCCGCCCCCCTCTGGCCTGCCGGCCATCTCCCCCTCAAGGGGGGAGATTATTCGCTTCATCGTTTTCGCCAATGATCAACGCTGGAAAGAAAGTTAGCAGAGCGCCGAAGCTGCCAATCTCCCCCCTCGAGGGGGAGATGCCCGGCAGGGCAGAGGGGGGCGCCTCGCACCACGCGTCGTCCAGCTAAATCAGCTTCTCCAGCGTGATCGGCAAATCCCTGATCCGTTTCCCCGTCGCGTGGAACACCGCATTGGCTATCGCCGGCGCGACGCCGACGATGGCCACTTCGCCGACGCCCTTGCCGCCAAGGGCCGAGGAATGCAGATCGGGGATGCCGACCGAGATCACCTCGATATCGGGAATATCGGCGTTGGTCGGCACGAGGTAATCGGCGAGGTTGTCGTTGACGATGCGGCCGTGGCGGCGGTCGACGATGCCTTCTTCCAAGAGCGCCTGGCCGATCCCCATGATGATGCCACCCTTCCACTGGCTTTCGGCCAGTTTCGGATTGTAGAGCCGGCCCGAATCCAGCGCCGACACCATCCGCGAGACGCGCACCGTGCCGAAATCCTCGTCAACGCGCACTTCGACGAAATGCGCGCACCAGGAGTAGCGGGAATAGTCGCCCTCGGTGTGCGGCAGCGCCATGGCGATGGTGGTGTAGTTCTTGTAGCGGTCCTCGGCGCTCGAATTGGCCGGCATGGTGTCGCCGGTCGCCTCGATATGGTCGCGGCCAACGCTCTTGAGCAATTCGGCGACCGACACATCAGGGCCATCGCCGCGCGGCGAACCGATGCGGCCGTTGCTCACCACCAGCGTGTTGGCCTGCAGCGCATGGAAGGGCGAGCGCGGGTCGCTGATCGCCAGACCCACCAATTGGTCGAGCGCCGAGATGGCGGCCTTATGGACCGCACCGGTCATCACGCCGGCCAGCCGCGAGCCGCCGGTGACGCCGGCCCGGGGAAAGCGGGAATCGCCGAGTTTCACCACCACGTCGTCGGCCGGCACGCCGACGGTTTCGGCAGCCGTCTGCGCCAGGATGGTGTAGGTGCCCTGGCCCATGTCGATCGAGGAGCTTTCGACCTCGACCGAACCGTTGGCCAGGATGCGCACGATCGCCTCGCCATAAGCGCGCCGCACCGGATAGGTGCCGGCGGCAACGCCCCAGCCGATCAACTGGTTGCCGTCGCGCATCGAGCGCGGCTGCGGCGTGCGCCTTGACCAGCCGAAACGTTCGGCGCCTGCGGCAAAAGCCTCGCGCAACTGCCTTGTCGACCAGGCTTTTTTGACGTGTGGATCCTGTTCGGCGTAGTTGCGCAGCCGGATCTCCAGCGGGTCGATGCCGACCTCGTAGGCGAGTTCGTCGATGGCGCTTTCTATGCCGAAGGCGCCAGGGTTCTCGCCCGGCGCGCGCATGGCGCCCGGCACCACGCTGTTGACCCGCACGACATTCTGTTTCGAAGAGAAATTCGGCGTCGCGTACATGATCGAGGTGACCGATCCCAGCGGCTCGACCCACATGCCGTCGATCGACGTTTCGTTGACACCGCGATGCACGATGGACTGGATGACGCCATCATGGCCGGCGCCGATCGTCACCGTCTGCCGCGTCGCGGCGCGGCCACCATAGCCGGTGAAGGTCTGCGGCCGGGTCATCACCAGCCGCACCGGCCGGCCGAGCATCTTGGCGGCACTCGCGGCAATTGCGCCGTGGCCGAGCGCCAGCGCCTTCGAACCGAAGCCGCCGCCAACATAGGGCGACACCAGCCGCACATTCTGGAACGGCACATCGAACCATTCGGCATAGGTGCGGGCCATGCCGTCCAGCCACTGGCTGGGCTCCCAGACGGTCAGCTTGTCGCCTTCCCAGCGTGCGATCAGGCCATGCGGCTCCATCGGCGCCTGGTATTCGCGCGGCGTGTTATAGGCGGCGCAGATCCGCACCGGCGCCGAGGCGAAGGCGGTTTGCGCGTCGCCCCATTCCTTGGTCATGGCATCGATCGGAATGCCGTCGCCGGCCTTGCCGTCGCTGAGGTCGACAATGGCCGGCGTCTCGTCATAGCTGACCTTGACCAGGGCCGCGGCCGCAACCGCCTGCTCGAAGGTTTCCGCGACGACAGCCGCGACATGCTGGCCCGAGAAGGCGATATCACGCGCCAGCGGGCAATAGGGCTTGTCCGGCGGCGGCGTGCCGAACCAGTCGGACGCGGTCCTGAGACTGATAATGGTGTCCGGCGTCAGCACCTTGAGCACGCCCGGCCCTGCCTCGGCCTCCGCTGTCTCGATCGAACGCACCTTGCCGGAAGCAATCGTGCTTTCGACCAGCGCGGCATAGGCGAGGCCTTCGAGCTGCTGCTCGACTGCGTATTTGGCCGCGCCGGTGATCTTGGCCGGGCCGTCGACACGCGACAGCCGGCCGCCAACGGCTTGCGCCAGCTTTCCGTCCGAGGCGTCACCATGTCGGATGTTGTGAACGGTCATGCCGTCTCTCCCATGTTGAGAATAGCCCGCGCGACGACACGCGGCGCGAGCTCGGTCTTGTAATGGTTGGCGCCGTGCTCGACGGCGCCTTCGACTGCGAGCCGACTGGCAGCGCGGACAACGTCCGGCTCCAGCACCTTGCCTTTCAACGCGTCTTCGACGGCCCGCGCCCGCCATGGTTTGGTCGCGACACCGCCGAGCGCGACGCGCAGATCGCGGATGGTGCGGCCGTCGGCCTCGAACTCGATGCCGACAGCGGCGCTCGCGGCGGCGAATTCATAGGATTGCCGGTCGCGGATCTTCAGGTAGGTCGAGCGGCGGGCGGCGGCGGAACCGGGGATCTCGATGGCGGTGATCATTTCGCCCGGTTCGATCGCGTGCTCCCTGTCCGGCGTGCTGCCAGGCAGCAGGAAAAAGTCGTCGACCGGGATGCGCCGATCGCCGAGATGGACCGTCGCGTCGAACGCGACCAGCGCTGTGGCGAGATCGCCGGGGTACATGGCGATGCAGGCGTCGCTTGTGCCGAGCACGGCATGTCCCCTGGTGACGCCGCCGATCGCCGAACAGCCGCTGCCGGGCTCGCGCTTGTTGCAGGCCGGAAAATTGGCGGGATCACGGAAATAGGGGCAGCGCGTGCGCTGCATCAGATTGCCGCCAATGGTCGCCATGTTGCGGATCTGCGCCGAGGCTGCCTGCCACAGCGCTTCGGAAACGGCGGGAAAGCGGCTCTTGATGTCGGCGTGATCGGAGACATGGCTCATCCGGGCGAGCGCGCCGATGGTGGCGCCGCGCTCGTTTACTTCGATCCGGTCCAGCCCCTTGAGGTGGGTAATGTCGACCAGCATGTCGGGCTCGGCGACGCCGCATTTGGCAAGGTCGATCAGCGTGGTGCCGCCAGCCAACAGCATGGCGCCGGGCAGGGCGGCCGCCTGGCGTGCGGCGTCAGCCGAAGTGGCGCGGAGATAGGAAAAGTCCCTCATGACGCGACCTCCAGCGCTGCCTGGCGCACGGCGGCGACAATGTGCGGGTAGGCGCCGCAACGGCAGAGATTGCCGGCCATGTATTCGCGGATCTCTTCATCCGAACCAGCATGGCCCTCGCGGATGCAGGCCACCGCCGACATGATCTGGCCTGGTGTGCAATAACCGCACTGGAAGGCATCCTGTTCGAGGAAGGCAGCTTGCACGGGATGCAGTTCGCCCTCCCGTGAAAGCCCCTCTATGGTGGTAATGGTGCGGCCCTCGGCCTGGGCTGCCAATGTGAGGCAGGCCAGCACGCGCTCGCCGTCGACATGCACGGTGCACGCGCCGCACTGGCCGTGGTCGCAGCCCTTCTTGGTGCCGGTCAGGCCTAGGCGGTCGCGCAGGGCGTCGAGCAGCGTCACGCGCGGTTCGAGCTGCAACGCGTGGCGATGGCCGTTGATATCGAGATGGGCGGGGATTTTTGTCATGGGCGTCTGGCTCCAGTTGCTTGACGCGGATGGGATTGGGCTAGGGCAGGTGAGGGCCGGACGGCTTCCGGCCCTTTCGCTGCGCTATCGTTTCTGGTGCGTGTCGTTTGGAAGGGGATCGGCTTCCGAACGACACGCGCACGCTGGTCACCTCAGAGCAGGTCCTCCAGCCGGATCGGAAAGCGCCGGGCCCGCACGCCGGTTGCATGCCAGACCGCATTGGCAACGGCACCGGCCGTGCCGGTGATGCCGATTTCGCCGACGCCCTTGATGCCGAGCGCATTGACGTAGGGATCGTGCTCATGGACCAGCAGCGCCTCGACCGACGGGACGTCGGCATTCACCGGCACATGGTATTCGGCGAGGTTGGCATTCTGGATCCGGCCCGAGCGCCTGTCGGTGACGGCTTCCTCATGCAGCGCGAAGGAAACGCCCCAGATCATGCCGCCGTAATACTGGCTGCGCACCAGCCGCGGGTTGATGACCCGTCCGGCGGCGAATGCACCGACCAGCCGGGTGACGCGGATCTGGCCGAAATCGGGATCGATTTTGACCTCGGCGAACACCGCGCCATGTGCGTGCTTGGCATAGGCCTCCTGCGACGCCGGATCCGGAGCACCCTTGCCATGGCCTTCGACCTCGGAGAGGCCCGCGCGGGTAAGGATCTCGGCATAGGTCTCGCTGCGGCTTTCGTCCTCGCGTCGATAGAGCCGTCCGCCGCGCGCCAGCAAACCTTCATTGCCGGCGCCGAACAGAGGCGAGCGCTCGTCACCGGTGGCAAGATCGGCAAGCCTTGCGATGACGGCGGCGCCCGCATTGTGGATCGCCATTCCGGCTGTCGCCGTGTGGCCGGAGCCGCCGGCAATGCCGGCGTTAGGAAGATCGGAACTGCCGGCCTTGAACTCGACCCGGTCGATGTCGAGCCCCAATCCATCGGCGGCGATCTGGGCAAAGGCCGTCCACGCGCCTTGCCCCATGTCCTGGGTGCCGGTCTCCATCAGGCCGCTGCCGTCGCCTCTTAGCACGGCGCGGGCCTCGGCCTGGAACATGATGGCGGGAAACGTGGCCGTGCCCATACCCCAGCCGACGAGGAAACCATCCGCGTCGCGCATCCGGCGCGGTTGAAGCGGGCGGCTCGCCCAGCCGAACGCCTCGGCCGCCTGTTGGTAGCATTCGCGCAGCGCCTTCGAGGAGAACGGTTTGCCCGTCATCGGCTCGACTTCGGCATAATTCTTGAGCCGGAATTCCAGCGGGTCCATGCCGCAGGCATGCGCGGCCTCGTCGATGGCGCTCTCCAGAGCGATCGAACCAGTGGCTTCGCCGGGAGCCCGCATGAACAGCGGCGTGCCGGTGTCGAGCCGCACGACATCGTGCGAGGTGGCGATGGCCGGACTGGCATAGAGCGTATGCGAAGCGTCGGCCGCCGGTTCGAAGAAATCGTCGAACGTGCTCGATGCGGTCCTGGCGTGATGGGAGATCGCGGTCAGTTGGCCGTCGCCATCCATGCCCATGCGCAGGGTCTGGCGGGTCGGGGCGCGATGGCCGACGGGGCCGTACATCTGCTCGCGCCGCAGCACCAGCTTGACCGGACGGCCGACGAGGCGTGCCGCCAGGATGCCGAGCACCTGCGGCCCGGAAATCATGCCTTTGGAGCCGAAGCCGCCGCCAAGGAAAGGGCTGCGGATGTGGATGTTTTGCGGTGCGATGCCGAACAGGCCGGCGATGCGGCCCTGCGCCATGGCAAGGCCCTGGCTCGGCGTGTCGATCGACAGGCGGTCGCCGTCCCAGGCGGCCACGATCGCGTGCGGCTCCATGGCGTTGTGGTATTGAGCCGGTGTTTCGTAGGTCGCCTCGATCCGCGTCGTTGCCGATTTGAAGCCGGCTTCGACATCGCCCTTCTGCTGCACCGCCGGGCCGCCGACGCCGACACCGCGGGGTACGAAGCTTTCAGCGCCGTCGAGACCGACGCGCGCGGGCAGCGCTTCATAGCGCGGCGACAGCAGCGCGGCTCCTTCGGTCGCTGCTTCAAGGGTTTCGGCAATCACCACGGCAATGCTCTGGTTGGGATAGCGGACCTGGTCGTTCTGCAGCAGGTCGAGCCGGAACATGAAGGGATTGTCCTTGGCATCCGGATCGATGGCGAGGGCCGGGCGGTTGCGCGGGGTCATCACCTCGACCACGCCCGAATGCGCCTTGGCCGCCTCGATATCCAGCGAGACGACGCGGCCGCGCGCGATGCTGCTGACGGCCAGCACGGCATAGAGCATACCGAGCGGATGGTTGTCGGCGGCATAGCGCGCGGTGCCGGTGACTTTCAAAAATCCATCGCGGCGGGTCAGCGGCTGGCCGATGCTGGAGCCCTGCCGGGTATGGGCGGGTTGCTGGTTGAGGTTGAGTTCAAGCGTCATGGCGCGCTCCGGGGATGGAGGAAAAAGGGGAGGCAGGCAGGGCCGGCAGCCGTTCGGGCGTTCCTGCCCGTGCCGACATCAGCGCCCTGACGAGAATGCGCCGGGCAAGTTCGATCTTGAACGCATTGTCGCCGGACGGGCTGGCGTCGGCCATCGCGGCATCGGCGGCGCGAACGAAGCTCGCCTCGTCGGCATCGGCGCCGAGCAGGGCGGCTTCCGCCGAACGCGCCCGCCACGGCTTGGCCGCCACACCGCCCAGCGCCAGCCTTGCACCGCGGATCTTGCCACCATCGATGACGAGCGCCGCGGCGGCCGAGACGACGGCGAAGGCATAGGAGGTGCGTTCGCGCACTTTCAGGTAGCGCGCGTTGGCGCGGAAGGAGGCGGCCTCCGCCGGCAGCCGCACCGCCACGATGAGGTCGCCGGGCTCCAGTGGATTCTCCAGCTGCGGCGCGTCGCCGGGTAACCGGTGGAATTGCTCCAGGGTGACATGGCGCCGGCCGGCCTTGCCCTCGATCTCGACCACGGCATCGAGTGCCACCAGCGGCACGCAGAAGTCCGACGGATGCGTGGCGATGCAGGCATTGCTCCATCCGAGCACGGCGTGCAGGCGGTTCTCACCGCCCAACGCGCCGCAGCCCGTGCCGGGATCGCGCTTGTTGCAGGCACTGGCAGTGTCGTAAAAATAGCTGCAGCGCGTACGTTGCAGCAGATTACCGCCGACGGTGGCGGCATTGCGGAGCTGCGCCGAGGCGCCCGAAAGCAGCGCTTCGGCCACCGCGGGATAGGCGCTGGCGAACGCCGCGTCATGGGCCAGGTCGGCATTGCGGATCAGCGCGCCGATGCGCAGGCCGCCGTCGTCCAGCCGTTCGATGCGATTGAGCTCCGGCAGTCGAGTGATGTCGACGATGCGCTCGGGGCTGGTGATGCCGCCCTTCATCAGGTCGAGCAGATTGGTGCCGCCGGCGAGATAGGACGAACCTGGCTCGGCCGCCGCCGCGATGGCGTCGGAAATGGTGGCGGGCCTGATATAGTCGAAGTCTCTCATGCCGCGGTCCTCCGGTCGGTTCTGGCAAGTTGTTCCTGGGCTTCCAGGACGGCCTCCACGATGCCGCCATAGGCCGCGCAGCGGCATATGTTGCCGCTCAGCCCCTCGCGGATGCGCTCGGGATCCTCGCCTGCCTGTCCTTCGGCGATCAGGCCGAGTGTGCTCATGATCTGGCCGGGCGTGCAGAACCCGCACTGGAAGCCGTCATGGGCGATGAAGGCGGCCTGCACCGGATGCAGTTCTTCACCGTTCGCGACCCCTTCGATCGTCAAAACGTCGGCGCCGTCATGGCTGACCGCCAGCGCCAGGCAGGAGTTTATGCGCTTGCCGTCGACCAGCACGGTGCAGGCGCCGCACTGGCCGCGATCGCAACCCTTCTTTGTGCCGGTGAGGTCAAGCCGCTCGCGCAACAGGTCGAGCAGCGTTACGCGTGGATCGACCTCCAGTTCGTGTCGGTGTCCGTTGATGGTGAGCGTGATGGGAAGGCTGGTCATTGACCTCTGGCTCCAGTGCTTAGGTCGGGAATTGAACTGGCGCCTTGCCGGGAGGGGCAAGGTACCTCGTGGTCAGATGCTGGTGATGAAAGCAGAGATGAAGACGGTTCTCTCGCACGCAGGGGAGATGTCGGCTTGCAGGTTGGAAAGACGTGACATACCCATTCCCCTGATTATATGATAAAGGTACTCCACTAAAACGGAGGCGCCTCCGTTTATTACGTGGGGGCTGGCCCGGCCGGGTTCAAGCCCCCATATTTGATCCGTGGAGAAAAAATTGGCCGTCGAGCCGTCAGCACTCGCCGAAACGAAGACCGCCGCGGAGGCCAAGCCGCTGCGCGCGGATGCCCAGCGCAATCGCGACCGGCTGGTCGAGACGGCGGCGGCGCTGTTTGCCGAGCGCGGCATCGATGCCTCGCTGGAGGAGATCGCACGCCGCGCCGGGGTCGGCATCGGCACGCTCTACCGGCATTTCCCAACGCGCGAGCACCTGGTCGAGGTGGTCTACCGTCGTGAAGCGGAGGCGCTTTGTGCCGCTGCCGGCGAGCTTGCGGCAAGATATCCGTCCGACGTCGCGCTGGAAGAATGGATGCGGCGCTTCGTCGATTACATCGCTACCAAGCGCGG
Organism: Mesorhizobium sp. LNHC232B00; assembly: GCF_000502435.1. Taxonomy (NCBI): domain Bacteria; kingdom Pseudomonadati; phylum Pseudomonadota; class Alphaproteobacteria; order Hyphomicrobiales; family Phyllobacteriaceae; genus Mesorhizobium; species Mesorhizobium sp. LNHC232B00. Next base: position 8,165 of record NZ_AYWP01000042.1, on the reverse strand, counting down.
CCTGGCGACCAGCCTGCGCATCCTCTTCACCACCAATTCAACGCTGTTTTCCGACACGTCGGGCCGGATATCGCAGGCCTTGCGGCAACTGGTCGAGGCGGCAGTGGCCGACGGCACTATCCGCGGCGACGTCGATGCCTCCGACGTCCTGCACGCGCTGGGTGGCATCTATTCCGCACCCGATACACCGGAGTGGCGCGACCGCTCGTGGCGGCTGGTCAAACTGCTGATGGACGGCTTGCGGTTCGGGGCAGGGAAATCCGCCAAGGCCTGATGGTCCGAGCGATTAGCCCGGCGACCGGTAAAAGCCAAGCTGGGCATGCCCGTCAGCCATTGCAGGACCAAGTCGCGCACCGCGCTTGCATCTGAGTGCGACCGGTTGTTAAAATCCTCACATTTCAGGCGACCAACAGGCCCAACGCATGACTGCTCGCAAAGCGCAAAGGACGGCCCGGCTGATCCATCTTTTGTCGGAACGGCGGGTCATCCATCTGAGCGAAGCGGCAACGCTTCTCGGCGTCTCCGAAATGACGGTGCGGCGCGACATCGCCAACAACCAGGGGCAGATCGCCTATCTCGGCGGGCACATATTGGCCGCGGCCGAGATCGAGGCCGATATTCCCTACGAACTGGCGACCGCGGCCGACAGTCATGCGGCGGCAAAGCGCGAGGCCTGCCTGCACGCGGTGCGCAAGATACGGCCCGACGAAACGATCTTCATCGACTGCGGCACGACACTGATCCACTTGATCGATCTCATCCCCGAAAATTATCAGATAACGGCAATATGTTACGCGATGAATATCGCGGAGCGCCTGAGCCGCAAACCCAATGTGACCATCATCATGCTAGGCGGTGTCTATCACCCCGCGTCGGCGTCTTTCTCGGGCACGCATGATTTCGACATTTTGAAGAGCGTCGGCATCAACGCAGCCTTCCTGTCGGCCGCCGGCGTGGATGCCAAGCGCGGCGCCACTTGCGAGCATTTCCACGAGGCGGTGGTGAAGCAGAAGGTGATGAGCCTTGCGCGCGAGAATTATCTGGTCATCGACTCGAGCAAGATCGGCAAGCTCAAGCGCGCCTTCTTCTCAGCCATGGACGGCTTCGACGCCATAGTTACCGAGCATGGCGAAGTCGGACCGGATTCATTTCAGCCTGACTCCGTTTGACATTTCCTCAAGCTGATGGAAAAGTCACAAAAAAAGTAAGATAAGTCTCAAAAGAGATATCGTCGGGTAAGGGAGGAAGTGCGGGCGTCATGATCGAACCGGGTTCGACTGCGATGATGTCCGAAATCCCGTTGCTGCGCGTCGAGGGCGTCAGGAAGCGGTTCGGCGGCGTCAATGCGCTGCGCGGCGTCGGTTTGGAGATCCGGTCCGGTGAAGTGCACGCCCTGCTCGGCGAAAACGGGGCCGGCAAATCGACGCTGATCAAGATCCTGAGCGGCGTGCATGTGCATGATGGCGGCTCGATCGAAATCGACGGCAAGCCTGTCTCGTTCGCTTCGCCCGCCCAGTCGCGCGATGCCGGCGTGGCGGTCGTCTACCAGGATCTGAGCCTGGTCGAGTCGCTCTCGGTTGCCGACAATCTGCTCTTGGGACGAGAGCCGAAGACGCGGCTTGGCTTCCTGAAGAAGCGGCAGCTGGTGGCGCAGGCCGAAGCCTTCCTCAAATCGCAGAACATCCCTCTCGACGCCCGGGCCATGGTCGGCTCGCTGCCCTTTGCCTATCGTCAGATGACCGAGATCGCCAAGGCGCTGATGGGCGATGTCCGCCTGCTCATTCTGGACGAGCCGACCTCGGCGCTGACCGACGATGAGGAGAGGATCCTGTTCGAGGCGATCCGGGCGGTAGTGGCGCGCGGTGTCGGGGTGATCTATGTCACGCATCGCCTCAATGAAGTGTTCCGGATTTCGAGCCGGGTGACGGTCTTCCGTGACGGACAGAACGCCGGAACGTTCGTCACGGCGCAAACCAATATGCGGCAATTGGTGGGGGCGATCGTCGGGCCCGATCACGCCGTCCTGAAGGCGGACGGCACGGCACCGGGGCAAGGCGTGCCCTTATCGACCGGTCCATCTCAAAAGCCGGTGCTCGAATTGACTGACGTCAGCAACGACCGGCTGGACCGCGCCGATCTCGAGCTGCGCAGTGGCGAGATCCACGGCCTCGCCGGCCTGATCGGCAGCGGACGCACCGAAATACTGCAGACCATCTTCGGACTGCGGTCCATTCAGTCGGGCGAAGCCAGGCTGGACGGTGTTTCGCTTGCTGGAACCGATCCGGCGGCGGCAATAAGGCGAGGCATCGCGCTGGTGCCGGAGGACCGGCATGTCCAGGGCCTGGTGCTCGAACATTCGATCGAGCGCAACCTCGTGTTGCCAAGGCTGCGGGAGTTCTCCCGCCTCGGTTGGCTGCAGCGCCGGTCCTCGAGCGAGCACGCCAATGCCGCGATGCGCCGGCTGGCCGTCAAGGCCCCCAACGCATCGACCGCAGTGAAGAACCTCTCCGGCGGCAATCAGCAGAAGGTCGTTTTCGGCAAATGGAACGAGCCGCGGCCGCGGGTGCTGTTGCTCGACGAGCCGACGGTCGGTGTCGATGTCGGCGCGCGCGAGGAGATTTACGGCGTCATTCGTGCCGCGGCCGCCGCAGGCAGCGGCGTTCTGCTGGTGTCTTCGGATCTCTCGGAACTGCTGCAGCTTTGCGACCGCATCTCGATCGTCGTCGATGGCCACATCGCCAGGACGATTGGGCGGCAGGAATTCGGCAGCGCCGAGGATCTCCATCACCTCATTCAACTTTCGCAGCCATCGGAAGAGCACGCGGCATGACCGACACCCAAAGCCCGGCAAAGGCACCAATGGCAAGGGGCGCCTCCAANTCGGAAGAGCACGCGGCATGACCGACACCCAAAGCCCGGCAAAGGCACCAATGGCAAGGGGCGCCTCCAACCAAGCGGGCGGTCGCTCGGCGCTGCGGCATCTGCTTCAGGGCGAGCGTCCCTACATGCTCTACGTCGCCTTCGCCGTGATGCTGATCGTCTTCAGCCTGGCGTCGCCCTGGTTCCTGTCGATCGACAATTTTCTCAACATCGGCCGGCAGACGACGCTGGTCTCGATCATCGCGGTGGGCATGACATTCGTCATCATCTCCCGGCAGATCGACCTGTCGGTCGCCTCGACACTGGCGCTTTCGGGCATGAGCGCGTCGCTGGCCATGGCTTTCCTGGCCAACAATTGGGTCGTCGGCGCCGTCGCGGGGCTGGGTACCGGCGCGCTGATCGGGCTGATCAACGGTGTCTTGACCACCCGCCTCGAAATCCCGTCCTTCCTGGTGACATTGGGCACGTTGAGCGCCGCGCGCGGCTCGGCGCTGATGGTCACCAACACCAAGCCGGTCATCATCACCAACGAATACTATTTCGCGATCTTCGGCGAGGGCTCGGTGCTTGGTGTCCCGGCGCCGATCCTGTGGACGCTTGGCGTCACCGTGGCCGGCATCCTGCTCTTGCACTACAGCGTCTATGGGCGGCGCATCTACGCGGCGGGCGGCAATCCGACGGCCGCACTCTATTCCGGTGTCCACATCAAGCAAGTCACCACGCTGGCCTTCGTGCTGACCGGAACGCTCGCCGGACTGGCATCGCTGATCCTGTCGGCGCGCTCGCACGCGGCGCGGCCAGATGTCGTGCAAGGCATGGAGCTCGATGTCATCGCTTCGGTCATCCTTGGCGGCTGCAGCCTGTTCGGCGGCCGCGGCTTCGTGCTCGGCACGCTGCTCGGCAGCCTGATCATCGGCACCCTCAACAACGGGCTGGTGCTGCTCGGCGTCAGCTCGTCACTGCAACTCGTCATCAAGGGAGCAATCATCGTCGCCGCGGTCGCGTTCACGAGGAGGTAAGGCGCGCATCCCGCTCACCAGCAGAAAATCGCCGGCTCCAAACGGCGACAAGAACGTCAACGATCAACGGAGGAAAGTCATGAAACAACAGGCACGAATCCACTCGCTTTTCTGTACATTGGGCCTCGCCGCCAGCGCCTTCGCGCTGTCGACGTCGCTTGGCCTGGCGCAGACGCCGGAGACTTGCGTCACCGGTGTCGACATGGCCACGCTCGGCCCCAAGGGCATTGTCGGACAGGGTCCGCACGGCGAAAAGGCAGCCTCGCCCGACGAGCTGAAATTGACCGACGACGAAGCCGCCAAGGTCAAGGCCGGCAAGTTCAAGGTCGGCATTTCCATGCAGACGGTGAACCTCGACTGGTCGCAGTTGCAGGTGCAAGGCATCAGCGAAACGCTTGCCAAATATGGCGTCACCGTCACCGGCGTGGCATCGGCCGAATATCAGGTCGACAAGCAGATCGCCGATATCGAAAACACCATCCAGCAGCATCCAGACGGCATCATTTCCATTCCCGTCGATTTCACCGCGACGGCGCCGACCTACAAGAAGGTGGGCGAGGCCGGTATCAAGCTGGTGTTCATGGACAGCATTCCGGTCGGCCTCGAATCTCCGAAGGATTTTGCCTCGATGATCTCGGCCGACAGCCAGGGCAATGGCCAGATCGCAGCAACGATCCTGGCGTCCTGCATGCCCAAGGGGGGCACGATCGGACTGGTGAATTTCGGCGTCGACTATTTCAGCACCAACGAGCGCACCAAGGGCGTCAGCGAGTGGATGAAGAAGAACCGTCCCGACATCGTCATGAAGCAGGTCGACTTCACCGATCCCTCGAAAGTATCGCAGATCGCCGGCGACTTTCTGACTGGCAATCCCGATGTGAAGGGTCTGTACGCGGTCTGGGACCAGCCGGCGCTCGACACGCTGTCCTCGATGCGCGCGCAAGGCATCGACATTCCGATCACCACGGTCGATCTCGGCCTGCAGTCGGCGATCGAGATCGCCAAGGGCGGGCCGCTCAAGGCAACCGGCTCGCAGCGCCCTTATGATCAGGGTGTCGCCGAGGCGCTGGCCATGATGAAGGCGCTGATCGGGCAGCCTACGCCCGCCTGGGTTGGTGTGCAGTCGCTGCCGGTGGTGCAGTCCAACGTGCTGGAATCCTTCAAGACCGTCTTCCACAAGGATCCGCCGGCCGAACTGGTCGACGCCTGCAACAGCGCCAAGCCGAAATGCAACTGAGGTAGCGCCATGGGCGCGGGAGGAATCCCGCGCCCATGAGCCAGAACGGCCATTCATCGCGGGCACGCGGTATGCTAGGCGTCACAACAGCTTGATTTGTCTGTTATCCACGCTTTCGAGGGCATGCGATGTATGTAGGCCGTTCCTACAAACTGATCGATTTCGCGCTGTGGTCGCGGCGTAGCGTGATCTACATGGTGGTGGTGAGCGGCATGGCCGTCGCGGCCTACCGCCTTCCCGGTATCGCTGGCTTCTCGGTGCCTTGGTCGGTTGTGCTCGTGCTCGGCACCACGGTGTCGCTCGTCGCCGGCTTCAAGAATTCGCAGGTCTTCACCCGCAGCGGCGAGGCACTGCAGGCGTTCACGCAAATCACCGCCAGCAGCCGGGTGTGGTCCAATTTCTGTCGCGACTTCCTCGATGCACCGACGGCGAAGCAACTCATCTACCGCCACATCGCCTGGATGACGGCGCTGCGCTTTTCCCTGCGGCGGCCGATGCCGTGGGAATCCATGGGGAAGGCGGCCAACATCGAGTATATGCGGCGCTATCGCATCCAGGAGGACAAGGGCTCCATCGCCGACGAGTTGCGCCCGCTGCTGGCCGAACAGGCCGACAAGGTGCTGAAATCGTCGCAGCCGGCGTTGGCTCTGCTCGAAATGCAATCGGTCCAGGTCAACGCGCTGTTCAAGGACGCCAAGCTCCCCCCGCAGATTTACGTAGAACTGACGAAGCTGATCCGCGACCTCCACGACCAGCAGGCGCGCTGCGACCGTATCAAGAACAACCCCTATCCGCGCCAATACGCCATCGTCAGTTCCATGTTCGTCATGATCTTCTGCACGCTGCTGCCGTTCGGCGTCGTTCCGGTCTTTGCGGAGATGGGCAAGCTTGGCGGCGTGCTGAGCACGGTCGGCATCTGGCTGACGATCCCGTTCAGCACGCTGCTGGGCTGGGCCTATATGTCTCTCGACCAGGTCGGCGAGAGCAGCGCCAACCCGTTCGAGGGCAATGCCAACGACGTTCCGATCTCGCAGATCTGCCGCGACATCGAGATCGAACTGCGCGCGGGACTTGGCGAGGTTAAGCTGCCCAAGCCATTATTGCCGGTGAATGATATCGCGACTTGAGGTGCTGGCAATCACCTCGCCGGCGCCATCGGAGAGCGGAACGCGGCCGTCAGCCATCGGCATCTTGCCGCACACCGCGAAATCGTCGCGCAGGTTGAGCGCGCAGGCGCGGATCCTGACCAGCACGTCATCCGGCCCTGGCCGGGGCGGATCTTCCTCGACCAGGTCGAGCCTGTCCAAGCCACCGGGCGCTCTTAGCCTGACCAGCCGCATAGTCTTTCTCCGACGTGTGGGATATTTTGATATGGGGCGAGCCGGATCTAGCGGGCCTCCCGGCCGGAAATCACGCGCAACCAGGGCGCCAGATGGAAGGCGCTCATCAACAGATACATGGCCGGCATCCCGGTTAAAGACGGGCCGGTCAAAGACAGGCCGGTAAAAGACGGGCTGGTCAGCGGCGAGCTGCCCATGCACAGCATGGCCGCATCGCCGCCCTGAAGGCAGGAGAGCAGGGCCATCACGGCGAAGGTGGGTGCTGCCGCGAGGCACAGCCAGTCGGCGATACCGAGAGGGGCGATGTGTTCGGAAGTCGCGCTGCCGATGCCAGAATGGATGTCGTTCATGGTCTTTTCCTTAGTGTCCTGGCCTGCAGGGTTTGGTTTCCTCTCCCCATTTCGTGAGGGAGAGGAAACTTTCGGCCTTTCCGGCCAGACGCTACTGATCGCTCTTTTCGCGGAAGGCGGCTTCGCCGGCCGCCGACACCTCGGCCCACTTCTTGTCGGCCCCGGCTTCGTAATTGTCGTGCCAGTTCCACCAGCTGTAGAGCGGGGTCTGGGGATAGCCTTCGGGCGAATCTTCCCAGATCTCCTGGCGGCCGAGAGGGGTGGCGTCGAGATAGCTCCACACCGTGCCCAAGGCCTCGTCGCCGCGGGTGTTGATGAAATAGGTTCGGAAGACGCGGTCGCCATCATGGATGAACACGTTGTGGCCGTGCCATTCGTCGACGCCGAAATCCTTGTCGAAGCTATCGGTGATCGTATACCAGGGCATCTTCCACTCCATCCGCTGCTTCAGCCTGACGATGTCGGGCTGCGGCGCGCGCGAGATGTAGGCAAGCGTGGTGTCGCGGGCGTTGAGATGGGCGAGGTGGCCGACCTGATCGGCGCCGAGCGAGCAGCCGCGGCAGGCGTGGTCGGGCCAGCCATAGACGCCAGGCTCGAAGAAGGCGCGGTAGACGATCAACTGGCGGCGGCCTTCGAACAGGTCGAGCAGGCTGGCCTTGCCATTCGGGCCCTCGAACACATAGGCCTTGTCGACTTCCAGCCAAGGCATGCGGCGACGCTCGGCGGACAGCGCGTCCTTGGCACGCATGGTGGCCTTTTCCTTGACCAGCATCTTTTCGTACGCGGCATCCCATTCCTGTCTTGAAACGATCGGTGGCGTCTTCATCGTCATGTGCTTGGTCATTGGTCTTCTCCTTTGCCAGTGGCGCCGTCGCGGCGTGTTGTCGTGTGGGGATCCGGAACCAGCGTAGAACGGTGAAGCGGAGCGCTGGGAGTTACAAAAGTGGCGGGATTTGAATCGTCCGGCCCGGCGCAGCAGGGGTGGCGGGGCCGTGCGGTGTGCTCGAGATCGTCGGTTGCAGGCATTTTCAATCATCCCTATTAAGATGCTTAACATTTGTACCTGAGATGCTCAGGATGGCGATTGCCGGTGTTGGCGTCAACGGTGGCCGTGATGCCTCAGCCATCTGGCCAGGTTTGGTCGATGCGGCTTGCTGACCGGCGGTGGTGATTTAAGTTAGGGCGGCGTGGCGTGGGGGTGGGAGTTACAAGTGTGACGGGATTTGAATGGACTCGCTGATCACCGCGGCAGGACTGGCCCTGGCCGCCGGCGATCCGCTCGGCGCGCTGGACCGCGTCGCCTTGCGCGAGGACGCGCCGGCGCTGGCGCTGCGCGGCA
>NZ_AYWP01000041.1:0-40896 GCF_000502435.1 Mesorhizobium sp. LNHC232B00 | reverse complement strand
GCGACAAGCCGAGCGTCAATCCGAAACCCGGAATGACGCTCGGCTGCCTGAACCGCCACCCCGCCTGCGCGGGTGCTGTGGTCGCGAATGTTGCGGTCATCGAGTTCAGGGGAGTCCCTCCCGCTCAACCAGGATTGCTCCCGCTAAAAGCTCCAAGAGGTTGGCGTGCGCAAGTTGTTTGAACGATCCCTGCCACTACGTCTATTCGCTCAGTGGAATTTCGCCTCCGTTGCCATTCGGAATTTTTGCGGTCGTACAGCTACCACTTAGTGAGCGGATAACCGGGCTAGGCCGGGTAGGCCCCCTCCCCGAAATGATAAGGGCGACCCCATTTTCAATCGGCTCATACTCCACCGCTGGAACACGCGCCGGCATATGCGGGTGCGATATCGAAGTGTCCTGCCATGGACCACCATGCCCGATCTGCAGCGCTCCGCTGTCGAATGTCGGCATGAAAGGCAACAGGCAGGTGAAGCCGAAAGTATAGCCATCCCCAACAGAATAGGTGGGGTGAGCCTTAATAGCATCTCTAGCAATACTCTTGGAGGAGTTCTGCGTAGGGCCAAGCCAACGTAATAATAAGGGGGCTGGCTGGACATCGATCGGGGAGGAGAAGGAAATGGAGAGCATTTCAAAAGAACTGATGAAACTGGCAGAACACATCCGCCCGGCGCGAGAAGCGTTCGCTGAAGCGGATAAAAGGAGGATCGAATCCGCCTTGGAGGCGGGACGGCTTCTCTGCCAAGCCAAGCATGACTGCCCACACCAGCAATGGCTGGCTTTCCTGACATTGGCCGATATCTATGAGCGACAGGCGCAAGAGTTGATGCACCTGGCCCGGGCGGGGTTGACGGCACACGTCGTTTCCGAAATCGGCGGCATCGATGCGGCGCTGGCCTACCTGGTGAAGGCAAGATTGCCCGAGCCGGGCGAATGCCTGACTGTCGGACGGATAGGCTGGCCTGAAAAGAACACGCCCTTCGCCATCATCAAGCCCAACGCCACCCATCCTGGTTACTATGACGTGGCAATCGCCGACATGTGGGCCAATCCCGCAACGGTCTTCTCCTCCACCAAGCCGCTGAAGGGAGGAAGTGTACGGCTTGCCGACGGGTCATTCTTCGACAACCTCTGGCGTATTGTCGACAGGGAATTGGACGTACCGCACTCGCAGCGCGAATTCCAAATGATGCCGGTGGATCTGTTTTCCCAGGATGGAGCTTTCCTCTTCGCAAAACCGGCCACCATTGCAACTGCTGGTTCGAAGACAAACCGGGCTCCCAACTACGCGCATTGACTTCGTCGCATGAGCCGGGCCTGTCGGCAGGTCTCCATTGCGGCCACGGAAATGAGGGGGCGCTCCAGCCAATACCGCCACAGTGGAGAGATCGATGAAAAGTCACCGTGCCAGGGCCGGCGCACTGTGCTTGGCGCTGATGATGATGTCGGAACACTCCATTGCGCAGTCCCAACTAAGCCAGGCAGAAATCTATCGAGCCCAGGCGCGGCTGTTCGAGAGCAATTTCCTGACTCGTATTCCCGACGGCAGGATTGGTCAGCGGACGTTGGATGCTCTGAGAGCCTGGCAGCTACAGGCGAAGCGGCCGCAGACCGCGGAATTGACGAAGAAAGAGTTCGACCAGCTGATGCGTTTCGATCCCGGCAAACACGCTTGGGAAGCGATATCCGGTTCAACGGACGGGACCTGGATCGCGGTTTGGGGACATCGCTCCGGGGTAGAAGCAGCCAAAAAGGCCTTGGCGGGGTGCCAGAAGAAATCGTCTCGGCCCGACGATTGTTCGTACGTATCCAATTCCGTTGATCGGAGTGGCCCAGGGTGGTCTGCTGCCGTTTTTTGCGAACAGCGAGGTCTCTTTCGAAAGAAAGGTCAGATGTTCCTGCACAATGGCTTGAGCCGGAAATCAGCCATGGACCAAGCGTTCACCGCTGCATCGACCGCGAAATTCCGCCCATCTCAATGCACTCTCGTGAAAGCATTGAACGGAGACGGACAACAGTGAACCATTTCAACAGCGTTTGCGAATGGGCGCCGAGGTATCGCTCGGGCCCAGTCCAGCGGGAAGACCATCCACATTAAGCGTAGTCAAACCGCGCTGACCGACATTTTCAGATTGCGGCGGTCTCGGAAGAGGTAATGCCATACCCGATTTCGCGCTCCATTTTCTTGATCGCTGCAGGCTTAATCGGACGGCATCATAATCAGGGTGGCGAACTCATGCGCATTGCGGTTGTCGGCTCAGGGTATGTCGGTCTCGTGTCTGGAGCATGCTTGGCTGACTTTGGTCACAAAGTCGTCTGCATCGACAAGGCAGAAGCAAAAATTGTCGATCTTCAGGCTGGAAGAATGCCGATCTATGAGCCTGGTCTCGAAGACCTCGTCGGCAAGAATTCCGCGACAGGGCAGCTCGCCTTCAGCAGCGAACTCGCGCCAGCGGTCGCAGACGCTGATGTGGTGTTCATTGCCGTCGGGACGCCTTCGCGGCGAGGCGACGGTCATGCCGATCTTTCCTATATTTACGAGGCGGCGCGGGAAATCGCGGCCGCGGTCCGCGGCTTCACGGTGGTCTGTGTCAAATCCACAGTGCCGGTGGGCACCGGAGATGAAGTCGAACGGATTATCCGCAACTGCAATCCGACGGCGGATGTAGCAATTGTGTCGAACCCTGAATTCCTTCGCGAAGGGGCTGCCATCGACGATTTCAAACGCCCCGACCGGATCGTTATCGGCCTGCCGTCGGACGAACGCAGCCGCGAGGTGATGGCGGAAGTCTACCGGCCGCTCTATCTCAACCAGGCGCCGATCATGTTCACCGGACGTCGCACGTCAGAACTGATAAAATATGCGGCCAACGCCTTCCTGGCCCTCAAGATTACATTCATCAACGAGATGGCGGATCTTTGCGAGAACGTGGGCGCGAACGTGCAGGAGGTGGCGCGCGGTATCGGGCTCGACAATCGCATCGGCTCGAAATTCCTGCATGCAGGCCCAGGGTACGGAGGATCCTGTTTTCCCAAGGATACGCTGGCTCTCGTCAAGACGGCGCAAGATAGCGGTGCGCCGCTCCGGCTGATCGAAACAACCGTCGCCGTGAACGACCAGCGAAAGCGAACCATGGCCCGCAGGATCGTCCTCGCCTGCGGCGGCAACGTGCGCGCAAAGACGATAGCCGTGCTCGGCCTCACATTCAAACCCAACACGGATGATGTCCGTGACGCACCTTCCCTCTCGATCATCCAGGCTTTGATCGATTTTGGAGCGCATGTCCGCGTGTATGACCCGGAAGGCATGGAACAGGCCAAGCTCATGCTCGGTGCGAGCGTCGAGTACGCGAAGGGAGCATACGNGTATGACCCGGAAGGCATGGAACAGGCCAAGCTCATGCTCGGTGCGAGCGTCGAGTACGCGAAGGGAGCATACGAATGTGCCAAGGGCGCTGATGCCTTGGTGATCGTCACCGAGTGGAACCAGTTCCGCGCCCTGGATTTTGAACGCCTGTCACGCTCCATGTCGAAGCAGCTTGTGGTCGACCTTCGCAACATCTACAGGCGCGAAGAGGTCTGCAAGCATGGCTTCGAGTACGTCAACATCGGCGAGGGTGTGGCAGAGGACGGATCTGTTTTTGCCGCGGCCGCCGAATGAGGTATTTCGTCACCGGAACCGCCGGATTTATCGGATTTCATCTGGCGCGCCGCCTGCTGGACGAAGGTCACTCCGTGACCGGCTACGACGGGATGACGCCTTATTACGACGTTACGTTGAAGCAATCCCGACATGCCCTGCTGCAGCGATACGACGCCTTTCGCTTCCACATCGGACAGTTGGAAGACATGGACGCCCTGCGGCGGGCGGCAGACTCGGCGAAGCCCGATGTGATTGTCCATCTGGCCGCGCAGGCCGGCGTGCGATACTCGATCGACAATCCGCGAAGCTACACCGACAGCAATCTGGTCGGTTCCTTCAACGTGCTTGAGCTTGCCCGCGATCTAAAGCCAAGGCATCTGCTGCTTGCCTCCACCAGCTCGGTCTACGGCGCGAATGAAACGACCCCGTTCGTTGAGACCGACCAGACCGATTGGCCGCTGACGTTCTACGCCGCCACCAAGAAGGCGGTGGAATCGATGTCACATTCGTATTCGCATCTTTTCCAGATTCCAACGACGTCCTTCCGCTTCTTCACCGTGTATGGCCCTTGGGGCCGACCCGACATGGCGCTCTTCAAATTCGTTGACGCCATCGAGAACGGTCGCCCGATTGAAATCTATGGCGAAGGCGCGATGAGACGCGACTTCACCTATGTCGATGATCTTGTTGAAGCCATCGTTCGGCTCATCGGATGCGCGCCCGTTTCCGGCCAGCCGGTGTCGGGCCCTGATGTCGTCGATACGCTGTCACCCGTGGCGCCATGGCGTGTGGTCAATATAGGCGGCGGCCAGCCGGTGGAGCTGTTGTCTTTCATCGAGACAATTGAGAACTGCCTCGCCAAACGCGCCATCCGCAAGAGCCTGCCGATGCAATCAGGCGACATGTCGGTGACATATGCCGACCCGCGCCTCCTGCAGACCCTGACAGGCTTTCGCCCCGAGACCAGCGTCGAGGACGGGGTGGCTGCCTTCGTGCGCTGGTATCTGCAAGAACGACCAGCGCGCCCGACAATCGCCGCCTAGGCATTTCTTGGCTCCAAGCAGGCGGCAAACATGGCCCTCAGGCCGACACCAGCTTGGCATGCACTTTGGGCTTGGTACCGCGCCAGGATGTCACCTCAATGGTTTCTCCGTCGCCGCAAAGCACGGCAAAACCGCTGCCAGTGTGAGCCTGGACCTGGCCGCTCAGCCCTATGTAGCGCCCTCGCCCCGCAAACATGCGTGCCTGGTCGACGAAGATCTCGCTGCCCCCGTCGAGAGTGAAGGCGCCTGGATAGGGGTCGCCGACAGCGCGGACAAGGCGAAGAATGCTTTCAGCCGTTTGCGTCCAATCTATCGATCCGTCGTCCGCCGAGCGCTTGGCGCAGTAGCTGGCGAGCGAGTCGTCCTGCACGACGCCGACGCTGTTGTCGCGAGCGATCGCCGACACGACGAGAGGTGTCATTTCCCGCAGGGCCTGCTTGTGCTTTTCGTAAAGCGAACGCGCGGTCTCGTCCTCCGTCACCGGAAAAAGCTTCTGCATTACAATGGGACCGCTATCGACACCTTCGTCGAGCCGAAAAAATGTGGACCCGGTCTCCTTCTCGTTGGCGATGATCGTCCACGGGATCACCGCTCTGCCCCGAAAGCGCGGCAGTGGGGCCGGATGGAAGCCTATCGACCCAAGGCGGGCGATCGCACGAAATTCGGCTCGGCAGATCTGCGACCAACCGACGACCAGCGTCAAATCGGGGCGCCCTTCCGCGAGCCAGGCGATTGTGTCGGGCGCGTTGATGTTCCTGGTCAGATGGACCGAGGCTCCCGCTGCGCGCGCCGGAGCTGACAGATCGACGAAATCGGAATGGCGTGCGGAAGCCTCGTCCGGCAAGGTAACAAGCAGCGAGGGAGCCATGCCCGCTTCGACGAGGGCGTCAAACGCAACACGGGACCCCTCCACCGCACCGACGAAGGCTATGCGCATGAAATCCGGACTCCAATACAGTGCCGCGGCGACCGTGAGACACTGACCTTTTCTATTGTGCGGTTCGATCCTACGCCCAAGTCCAACTTTAGAGGTAACCGGTCGTCTCCGATGCATCCCAATGTGCAACTCTTCGCAGCGGCAAAAAGCTGGATAGTTGGGTGGATCGGAGTTGAGATTGGAACGGTTGATGGACTATGGCGCCGGCCTGACACTTCTGGATCGCGATGCCGTCGCGGGTGAACCCCTGCGCGTCGGCTCCAGCCGGCCGCACGTGGTGATCGTCCTGCCTGGACTGGGCGCCGGCGGCACCGAACATGTCGTCAATGTTCTCGCCAACCAGTGGGCGGCAAGGGGCTGGCATGTGACGCTGGTTACATTCGAGGCCCCCGGTCCCCCGCCTTACTATCATTTCGATCCCGCGGTCAGGATAGAGCGGTTGGGATTGCCGCAGATGAAGCGGTCCAGGCTGGGGGCAATTGGCGCAAGCGCACGCCGGATATTTCTCCTGCGTCGAATGCTCAAGAAACTGGCTCCGGATGTGGTCCTGAGCTTTCTCACGCGCACGAACGTGATGTCGCTGGCGGCAAGCCGGGGGCTAGGCCTCGACGTCGTGGTTTCGGAGCGCAACAATCCTGCACTGCAGGACGTGGGCCCCGTCTGGCGGTTCCTTCGGGCAAAGCTCTATCCATCCGCCTTCGGATTGGTCACCATGACCACTGGCGCGCTGAACTACTTCAGCCCTGCCATGCGAAGGCGAAGCTGGGTTATTCCCAATCCCGTCGATCTTCCCGCAACAGGCAAACCGCGCCGGAACGGCGCCGTGCTCGTCGCTGTCGGCCGCCTGGTCCCGCAGAAAGGCTTCGACCTGCTGCTGAAGGCATTCGCCAACATCCGCCGCGATTTTCCCGAATGGAAGCTGGTCATCTGGGGCGAAGGTCCCGACCGTGCCGAACTGGAAGCCGAGCGGGATCGCCTGGGCCTGCAGGGTTGTGTTGAAATGCCCGGGGTAACCAGCCTGCCCGGCATCTGGGTGGAGACCGCCGACGCCTTTGTCCTTTCGTCCCGCTACGAAGGTTGGGGGATTGTGCTGCTCGAGGCAATGGCGGCCGGCCTGCCCGTCATATCCTTCGACTGCCAGTGGGGTCCTCGCGAGATGGTCGATAATGAGAGGGATGGACTTCTCGTCGAGAACGGAAGTGTCGACGCGCTCGCGCAGGGCCTGCAGCGGCTGCTTGGCGATGAAACGCTCCGCAAAAAACTCGGCGCGGCCGCAGCGGCAAGTGCTGCAAGGTTCACGCCTGAATATGTGATGCAGAATTGGGACCAGGTCATTCACGCCGTCCTGGCGGCGCGCGGCAATGAAGAGCTCTCGCCATGCTAACCACCCAGCGCGCCCTGCGCAAAATGGAAACGCGCATCAAGATGACCTGGGCCGCCTCCGGGGCGGACGCGTTCCTCGTCTCCTACCCGAAATCCGGGCGGACCTGGTTCAGGCATATCCTGTCAGACTACTTCAGCCGGACGGCTCACGACGGAAATGTCGACCTCTTCCGCATGTTCGAAGTCCTTCCAAACTTCGACCTCGATCCGGAGCGTGGGATTCCGGCTTTCCGTTACACTGAACAGCGCTCCCGGGTGCCGCTTATCCTCGTTTCGCACCTCAACTACAGGCATATGCTGTTCTTGCACCGGCCGGTCATTTTCATGGTTCGCGATCCTCGCGACGTTGTGGTGTCAGCCTATTTCCACGCGACGCGCCACAAGCATCGATTCGAAGGCGATATGGATGCTTTCATCTGCGACTATCAGCAGGGCCTGCCGGCCCTTATCGTGTATCTGAACAGCTGGGCGAAGGGCCTGAAACATCACCGGCATGCCGTCTTGAGCTATGAAGAACTGACCGGTGACCCTGTCGGCACGTCCTCGCGCATTCTGAGATTTCTACGGCACGATCCGTCCGCAGCTGACCTCGAGGAGGCCATCGAGGCTTCCCGTTTTGAAGCGATGCGTGAACATGAGGTGGCGGGGGGCCTGCCGGCGCATGTGTATGACAGAGGCGACGCCGAAAGCCGGCGCATGCGTCGCGGGAAGGTCGGAGGGTTCGCCGACTACCTCACCGACGCGCAAGCCGAACTGATTGAACGGACCTGCTCCGAGTGGTTGACCTCGGCCGCCAAGGAGTTGCTTTGCCGCGGTGGAATCCACTTCTCGCGGTACAATTGAGGCTTGTCCTAGGTTCGTCAGTTCGAGCCTGTCTCGCCCCCGGGATCGTCCGGATCGCGGTTGCCGCAGCCTGCGGCGAAGACGGCAGCCTTCAGCGGTCTGCGTGGGTTCAGCGTCTCAACTTCGTGTTCGTCATTCACCCCAAGATCGTTCGATCTGCAAGGCTGGCGGGCACGCGGCGCGGCGTGCCGGCGTATCTGCGGTGAGACACACTACGCGGGTCGAATACATGACCAGACGCGGCGCACCCGGGATTTCCTTACCGCTAATGGGCTAGGCCATCAGTCGTAGCAGCGATCAGATGCTGACTGATTGAGGTTGCCACAGAGCCAAACTTGGTTGTGGCGGGCTCTTCTTTTCCGCCGATGATGGGTGACGCCAGCAGCGATCTGGCGCGAATCCTGGATCTGAATTGCTCCGCAAGGACGGAGTGTGGGGTGAGTTTGGCAACCATAGCGATGACCACAGGACTGATCGGACACGTGATGGAGGCCCTCAAACGCAGGAGCGCCGGCCGCACGCGCCTGGCCAATATCGCACACCTTTTGACCGGCAATTTTCTCGGTTCATTGCTCGGCCTCGTGGCTTTTGCGCTTTCGGCGCGCGCCCTTGGCGTGGCGAACTATGGCCAGCTTGCATTGATTATCGCGTTCACCCGGGTTGTCGAGCGCGTTGTCAGTTTCCAGTCATGGCAGCCAATCATCAAATATGCGGCGGGCCTGGACGCGTCCTCGGATCGCGATGCACTGCGCATTCTCATGAAATTTGGCCTGCTTATCGATGTTGGCGCCGCCGTTTGCGCCTGGGTCATCGCCATGGGCGCCGCACTTCTCGTCGCGCCGTTCTTCGGTTGGTCCGCGGAAGTCGTGCAGCTTCTTGTCCTCTATTCCAGCGTTCTGCTGTTCCAGATCTCAGGCGTTCCGGTCGCGGTGCAGCGCATGGCCGGCAACTTCCGCCTCTTGGCCTACGGGCAGCTGCTCAATGCGGTTTTGCGGGTGTTGCTGTGCTTGCTCGGGGTGCTGCTCAAGGCTGATCTCGCCTATTTCACCGCGGTTTGGGCGGGAACACAGATCCTCGGGTCCCTGACACTCTTGACGCTGACGATGCGCGCCCTGCACAGGCAGGGCGTTCGCAAGATCCTGCGCGCGCCTTTGGCCGGAATCACAAGCCGCTTTCCCGGCATCTGGAATTTCGCCTGGTCTTCGAACATTTCGCTGACATTGCGCGTGAGTGCCCAGGAACTCGATACGCTGCTGGTCGGGTTCCTCGCCGACCAGGCTTCAGCGGGCTTGTACCAAATCGCCAAGCGCATAGGGCGCGTCGGCCAGCAGGTCGGCCCACAGGTCCAGAACGTTCTTTATCCCGACGTGGCCCGCTTTTGGGCGCAGGGACGCATCGGAAAATTCAAACGCGCGGTCTTTCAAGCCGAAGCCATGCTGTTCGGCTTTGGCATCCTCTGCATATTGATCGTCGCGGCGTTCGCCCGGCCGCTGCTCATGTGGACCGCGGGGCCTGCTTTTCTCGGCGCGGCCAACCTCGTCATCGTGCAGATGGTGGCGGTCGCGTTCGTGCTTTCGGGCTCCGCTGCCCGCTCCGCACTGCTGGCCATGGGCAAACAGCGCGAGGTGTTGCGGATCGTCGTCGTTGCGACGGCCGCCTTCCACATCACGGCACTTCTGCTGATCCCGCGCATCGGTGCGATGGGCGGCAACATCGCCCACATCGTGCTGGGCATATTGTGGACCGCGGGCTTGGCCCTTTCATTGAAACAAGCGTTGAAGACCACCCACTCCGACAGGCTGACCAGGCCGGTGGACAGCCTCGATCAGGCAGATCTTTCTCCTTCAAAGGCAATCTAGATGACCCTTGCGACCCAAGCTTCAACCACCGTGCCCATAGCGTCGCGACGCCCTGGTCCGTCATCGCCGACCCTTACGCATCTGCAGCGGCTCGAGGCTGAATCGATCCACATCATTCGCGAGGTGGCGGCCGAATTGCGCAACCCCGTGATGTTGTATTCCGTGGGCAAGGACTCGGCGGTGATGCTGCATCTGGCGATGAAAGCCTTCTACCCATCGCAACTGCCGTTTCCCTTGCTCCACATCGACACCACCTGGAAGTTCAAGGAAATGATCCGCTTCCGCGACGAAACCGTCGCGCGGCTTGGCCTGGACCTGCTGGTGCGTCGCAACGAAGCCGGTCTTGCCGAGGGCATCACGCCGTTTACCCACAACTCGTCGATCTACACGCAGATCATGAAGACCGAAGCGTTGAAATCGGCCCTGTCCTCGTTCGGTTTCGATGCCGCTTTTGGCGGGGCGCGGCGAGATGAAGAGAAAAGCCGCGCCAAAGAGCGGGTGTTTTCGCTTCGCAGCGAGAACCATGGCTGGGATCCGAAGAACCAGCGTCCGGAGTTGTGGAATCTCTACAATGGCCGGCTGAGGCCCGGCGAATCCGTTCGCGTCTTCCCCCTCTCGAATTGGACCGAAACCGATATCTGGCAATACATCATGAGGGAGAAAATCCCCATCGTCTCGCTCTACTTTGCCGCAAAGCGCCCGGTGGTGGAGCGCAACGGACAGTGGATCATGGTGGACGACGATCGTCTGCCGCTACGCCCGGGCGAGGTGCCCGAAATGCGTTCTGTGCGTTTCCGCACCCTTGGTTGCTATCCGCTGACCGCGGCCACCGAAAGCACGGCCGCTACTCTTCCCGAGGTGCTTCAGGAAACACTTGCCACCCGGACGTCCGAGCGGTCGGGCCGTTTGATCGATCACGACGAGGCGGCATCGATGGAAAAGAAAAAGCGTGAGGGGTACTTCTGATGCTTGGTGTTGCTCAAATCGCGGATCTCGAAGCTTCCCTGGAGAGCCAGGCCGCTTCCCAGCATCTTCATGCCCATGAGCGGAAAAGCCTGTTGCGGTTTCTCACCTGCGGCAGCGTGGACGACGGCAAGTCGACACTGATCGGCAGGCTGCTCTACGACACCCAGCTGCTGATGGAGGATCAACTTTCGGCCCTTGCGGCCGATTCCCGGCGACACGGCACGACGGGCGACGATCTCGACTTCGCGCTTCTGGTTGACGGCCTCGCCAGCGAACGGGAACAAGGCATTACGATCGATGTGGCCTATCGCTTCTTCGCCACGGAGCAGCGCAAGTTCATCGTCGCCGACACACCCGGCCATGAGCAATACACCCGCAACATGGCCACCGGCGCATCCAATGCCGACCTCGCGGTCATCCTTGTCGATGCGCGGCAGGGGATTCTCACCCAGACCCGCCGGCATTCCTTCATCGTCTCCCTGCTCGGAATCCGGCACGTCGTTCTGGCAATCAACAAGATCGACCTGATTGGCTATTCGCAGGCTGTGTTCGATGAGATCGAGGCGGCCTATCGAAGTTTTGCGGAACCGCTCGGCTTCGTCTCGCTGCAGGCCATCCCCCTGTCTGCCCGTTATGGCGACAATGTTCGTTCCAGAAGCGCGAAACTGCCCTGGTATCAGGGCCCGACACTCGTCGAGTACCTGGAGACCGTCGAGGTCGACAGCGACCGCCGTGCGGCCCCGTTCCGGATGCCGGTGCAATGGGTCAATCGCCCCAACCTCGACTTCCGCGGGTTTGCCGGCACGATCGCGGCCGGTGTGGTGAGGCCGGGAGACCGCGTCGCGGTGGCGCGCTCAGGCGTCACGAGCCTGGTGAAGCGAATTGTCACCTTCGATGGCGACCTCTCCGAAGCCGGCGCCGGCGAGGCGGTCACGCTGATGCTCGAGGACGAGATCGATGTCTCCCGCGGCGATGTTCTGGCAGCGGCGGCCGAGCGACCGGAAGTCTCCGACCAGTTTGCGGCGCATCTGCTCTGGATGCATGACGAGCCATTGATCCCCGGCCGTCCCTATCTCATCAAGCTTGCCACCAGCGTCGTGGGGGCAAGCGTCACGCACATCAAACACAGGCTGGACATCAACAATTTCGCGAAGCTCGCCACGAAAACGCTCGAGAAAAACGAAGTTGGCGTCATCAACTTGATGACACAGGCGCCGCTTGCTTTCGATCCTTTCAGCCGGGTGCATGAGACTGGTGCTTTCATCGTCATCGACCGTATGACCAATCACACGGTTGGCGCCGGGATGATCGACTTCAGCTTGCGCAGGGCAAGCAACATTCATTGGCAGGCGCTGGACGTGGACATGAACGCGCGCGCGATCGCCAAGGGCCAAAAGCCGGCGGCGCTGTGGTTCACCGGCCTCTCCGGCGCCGGCAAGTCGACGATCGCAAATCTCGTTGAGAAGCGCCTTCACGCGATCGGCAAGCACACGTACCTTCTGGATGGCGACAATGTCCGCCACGGCCTGAACCGGGACCTCGGCTTTACCGACGCTGACCGCGTCGAGAACATTCGTCGTGTCGCTGAAACCGCCAGGCTGATGGTCGATGCGGGCTTGATAGCGCTGGCTTCCTTCATTTCACCATTCCGGGCGGAACGCCGGATGGCGCGCGACCTTTTCGGCGAAGGACAGTTTATCGAGATCTTTGTCGATACGCCGCTGGAAGTGGCGGAGCGACGTGACCCGAAGGGTCTGTATCAACGCGCCCGAAACGGGTTGATACAGAACTTCACCGGCATCGGCAGTCCCTATGAGCGCCCCGAGGCTGCTCATATCACGATCACCCCAGATTTGAGCGCCGAGGAGGCCGCCGAACTGATCGTCAGCTACCTTGATCGTGGCAGCTATCTTGGAAGCGCAACCGGGTAGCAGGCGATGAGTGCTGAGACCGGTCGAATTCGGGTTTGCTTTCCATTTGTCGGTGACGATGTCGGCGGAAGTCACATCTCGGCACTGAAGCTTGTCCAGAATCTCGACACCTCAAGGGTCGCACCGGTCCTGGTGCTTCAGGACATCACGGGGCCGCTCGCAGACTTTCTGAAGATGGAGGGCCAGCCCTTCATGGGTTTGCCTCCTTTGACGACATTGCCCGCGAAAGGAACGACCTGGGGAGGTGTCGCCACCTATTTGACGAGCACGCTGCCGCATTTGAGCCGCTTCATCCGGGAGCAGAGGTTCGACATCATTCATACCAATGATGGAAGAACGCATATCAATTGGGGCATTGCCGCACGGTTTGCGGGTGCCCGGCTGGTCTGGCATCATCGCGGCGATCCCGATGCAAAAGGCGCCAATATTCTCGGGCCGTTCATTGCGGATCGCATGGTGACGGTGTCGCGATTCTCGCGGCCGAAGCATCCGATCAGATCGCTCAACGGACGCCTCAGCGTTATCCATAGCCCCTTCGACCACCCATTGGACATCCCTGACAGGGCTGCGGCCAAGGCAAAGCTTCTGGAAGAGCTTGGCCTCGCGCCAGACACGCACATTCTCAGTTTCATTGGCGGCCTGATCGAGCGAAAGCGTCCGCTTCTCTTCATCAACATCATTGAACGTTTCCGACGCGAGCATCCGCACATCCCGATCGTCGGCTGCGTGTTCGGCAACTCGCCGGCAGGCTCGCATGATCTTGAATTTGCCGCTCGCGCGCTTTGCGTCGAGCGCGGCCTGGATCGGATTGTGCGTTTCATGGGCTTTCGCAGCCCTATCGAGCCATTCCTGGCGGCGACGGATATTCTGGTCGTTCCCGCGATAGGGGAGCCTTTTGGAAGGACCCTGATCGAAGCGATGTTTCTCGGCACGCCGGTGGTTGCGACCGATCACGGCGGCAACCCGGAAGCCATCGAGAATGGACGGACGGGATTTCTGGTCGCCCCTGAAGACACCAAGGCTTTCATGGAGCCGCTGCGGCGGTTGCTTTCGGACCCTTCGCTGTGGGCACGCATCAGCCAGGCGGCCCGCAAGCAAGCCTGCTTTTCCTATAGCACGCAGCAGCACGTCGAAAAGGTCATGGAAGTTTATGGGCAAGCACTCCGCACTCCGGCGGCGGCCAGCTTGGCTTGCAGTACGACAGGTGAGAAATGATCCAAGAGGGTTCGACAATGCAGGCAGAGGATATCGACTTCCTTATCATCGGCGCGGCGAAATGCGCCACGACCTGGCTGCAGCAGTCGCTGCAGGCCGATCCGGACGTCAGCATGCCGGATCCCGAGTTGCATTACTTCAGTCGCCATTGCGAGCGCGGTGACGACTGGTACTTCCGCCAATTTCATAGAACTCGTCCTGGACAGCTGGTCGGCGAAAAGTCGAACTCCTACCTGGACACTCCGTCGGCACCGCAACGGGTTCACCGGCTGCTCCCCCATGTCAGGCTGATCGTGCAGCTTCGCAATCCGGTCGAACGTGCGTACTCGGACTATTGCATGCTCTTTCGCCGCGGCGAGGTCGACCGCGACATAGAATCCTACCTCGACGTGGGCAGGGATTCGCCTGGGCGTTTTCTCGCCGGCGGCCTCTATAGCGCACAGTTGCAGGCCTATCTGGATCTTTATCCGAAGGATCGGCTGCTGGTTCTGTTTTTCGAGGAAACGGTCGCAAGGCCTGTCGAACAGTTGAGCAAGGTCAGGACGTTTTTGAACCTCCCCGCGAGCGACGTGGCTTTGCCGGTGGCGAAAAAAGTGAAGGACCGCAGCGAAGCTATGGTTGGACCGCAGCTGCGCAACGTGATGAAGCCGTTGAAACCTCTGGTTCGTCCCTTCCGGAACACCTCTCTCTTCGAGGCGGCCCGGGGTGCCCTGGCCGGAAAGATTGCCTATCCGCCTTTCCCCCCAAGGCTTCGATCCCGGCTCGTCGACTTTTACGCCGCCGATGTCGAGCAACTGGGCACGCTGGTGCAACGGGACCTGTCTGGCTGGCTTGTCCAGAGTGGCGGAAGTACCTCTTTGGATTAACTCGGGAAAGTTCCTCTCGCGGTTCCGATAGCTACTCCCTGCACAAAAGCAGGTGTTGCGCCAAAAGCAGGCAAGGCGCTCCATAGCAATGATAAATCGTAGCCTCGAATCCGAACGATAGCAGGCCAACCTGTTCTTGATTGAGCAAGGTACTGGCAAGCGCGGATTTGTGTCTGCGGGGTTCAAACAGCCGATAATCTTGACGTGCTCTTGGAGCGCGGCGGCTAAGCTTTGTCGAGGTCCTAGGATGAGCCAGTTAGATCAGCCGTTTGAGGCAGTCGGTCCCCTCGGAGGCCAATCGCTTTTGATAGCCACCGCAATCGCTGTCGGCCGTCTTGTCAGCAAACCGCGCACCATCGTCCATGTTCTGTCGTACCTGCGTCGCAGGGTGATCGGGCGCGCCAAGGCCGTCGGCAAGAATCTTCATCTCTACATCATCGATCTGGCGATGGCGCTCGCGGCGCTGTCCTTTGCCTCATTCATGCGATTGGGCCTCGATGGAGAGGTCACCAGTCCGGAAAGCTACCATTCGCTGCTTTTTGCACTTCCATGCTTCCTGTTTACATGCGCCGTGGTCTTCCCGGTGACCTGCCTCTACACCCGCAATTGGCGATATGCTTCCGTCGGCGACATGCTCGGCATCCTGCGCGCGGTAATCGTCGCATCGCTCGCCTTCGTGTTCGTGATGTTTGTGGCGACACGGCTCGATTCGATCCCGCGCTCGGTGATGGTGATCGAGGTTCTATTGCTCGTGCCGCTGCTCATTTCGGTCCGCATCCGCTCCAAGCTCATCGAGACAGGCCGTTTTGGCCCGGCCGCGAACAGGGCGAGAAACGGACGCGACATGGTTCCCGTGCTGCTGATCGGTGCGGGCGATGCGGCTGATCATTATATCCGGGCACTGCAGCGGGATCCGGATGCACGCCATTGGCCGGTCGGCCTGCTCGACAATGCCGCGACGACGGAGGGGTATTTCCTGCGCGGCGTGCCGGTCCTTGGCAGCATCGAAGACTTCGATACGGTGATCAGCGATCTGGAAGTCCGCGGCATCAAGCCCCGGCACGTGATCTTTACCGAAAGGATGCCTGGTCTCGTCGACCCGGCGCTCGAAGCGCTGATCGACCGGGCCGAACGCCTGGGCATTGCGGTCTCGCGGCCGGCCCCCGTCCTCGAGCTGCGCAATCCCAAGCACGAGAGCCGCTTCGAGTTGCGCCCGATCGAGCTTACCGACCTGCTGGAAAGGCCTCAGACAGTGCTCGACAAAGCTGCGTTGTCCCGCATGATCGAAAACAGCCGCATCGTCGTCACGGGCGCCGGAGGCTCGATCGGCGGCGAACTCACACAGCAGATTGCCGCGCTTGGTCCGGCGGAACTGATCCTGATCGATAACAGCGAATACAATCTATACGCCATCGATCTGGAGCTGGCGGAGAAGTTCCCGAATGTGCACCGCAAGCCATACATCTGCGATGTTCGCGACCCGGTTCGCCTGGGCGAGATCTTCCAACGGCATTGTGTCGACCTGGTCTTCCATGCAGCGGCGCTCAAACATGTGCCGATGGTCGAATTGAATCCCTGTGAGGGCATTCTCACCAACGTCATCGGTACGATGAACGTGGCAGAGGCGACCCGCCTTTGCGGCGCCAAGGCGATGGTCCAGATCTCCACGGACAAGGTCGTGAACACCACCAGCGTCATGGGCGCCACCAAGCGCCTGGCTGAACTCTATTGCCAGTCCCTGGACCTGGCTTTCGTCGCCGGCGAAACTCCAGCCCGTTTCATGACCGTTCGTTTCGGCAATGTCCTGGGTTCGAGTGGATCGCTGATCCCGCTGTTCAAGCGCCAACTCGCCCACGGCGGTCCGCTGACCGTAACCGATATGGAGATGAAGCGCTTCTTCATGACCATAAGGGAGGCGGTTGAACTCACCTTGCAGGCGTCGGCCCATGGCTTGGAGAAAAGCCTGGGACAGGGCGAAATCTTCGTCCTGGACATGGGGGCGCCGATCAAGATCATCGACATGGCGCGTCGCATGATCAAGCTCGCCGGCTTTCGGCCGGATGAAGACATCAAGATCAAGATTGTCGGTTGCCGGCCTGGAGAGAAGCTGTTCGAGGAACTCTTCGACGAAAGAGAAAGACGTGTCGACGTTCCGATCTCCGGGGTCTTGGGCGCTGTGCCCAATCCGGTGCCGCTCGAGACCCTTCGCAAGGAATTTTCGCAACTGCGCCGCCTGGCGAAAGCCGGCGACACCGGGGGCGTGCTGGACCTCGTTGCCCGGTTGCTTCCCAGCTACCACAGACCGGAAACAAAACCTGCGGCGGCGACGGCGACGCCATTCGTGCCTCACGTGATCCGCGGCTCGGCCAAGGCGGCCACGCCTCCACGCGAAGCAGCAGCCTGATGCCGGCGGGAGCGCGGCCGTGCTAAGACATATCGCTTCGGCTCTGGTTGTCGCGCTGTCCTGCGGCACCGCACTGGCCGGCGAGCCTCAACCGACCGTCGCCGAGGCACGGGGCGCGATCGAGCGCGCGGGCGCCTACTTCCGCGACCACCTCGGTGTGGCCGGAACTTATGTATGGAAATATTCGCTTGATGGCCAAAGGAGGATGGGCGAAGGCGGCGCCGTGCCGACGAGCGTTGGCTGGGTGCAGCCGCCTGGGACGCCGGCTGTTGGAGCTGCCTTCCTGCGCATTTTCGAGGTTACCGGGGACAAGCAATGGCTTCAGTCGGCCCAGCTCGTGGCAACGGCTCTGGTCAAGACGCAGTTGGAGTCCGGCGGGTGGTTTTACAGCATCGAGACGGACCCGCAAAAGGCGGCCACCTGGTGTTATCGTTCACTGAAGACAGATGGAAACGCCTGTCACGACATCAAGGACAATCCGCATCGCAACGAGACCGTCCTCGACGACAACAACACACAGAGCGTGCTGAATTTCCTGATGTGGTTCGACCGGGCGAGCGGCGGTTCGGATCCGGATGTCCGGTCCTGCATCGACAAGGCGCTTCATCGACTGATGCGGGTGCAGTACCCGAACGGGGCCTTTCCGGTCTTCTTCAAGGGAGCCGCGCCGGGCGCGGCTGTGGAGACGACCGCCAAGGCGAGTATTCCGGCCAGTTGGTCGCACGAGTGGCAGAAGCCCGATCGTCCGCCCTACTTCATCGTCAATGACAATCTCCCTCGCGATATGGGCCGTCTCTTTCTCAACGCTTACCGTACATATGGTGATCCCAAATATCTCCAGGCAGCCGAAAAGGTCGGCGATTTTCTCCTCGCGGCCCAGCTTCCCGCGCCGCAACAGGGCTGGGCCCAGGAGTATGATCGTTCCATGCAGCCAGTGTGGGGCCGCAAGTTCGAGCCGCCAGGCGTGGTCTCGCGCGAAACCGCCGGCAATATCGATTACCTGATCGAGTTGAACGAGCAGAACAAGGATGCGCGGCTGCTGGACGCGGCGGAGTCGGCCGCCAAATGGTTGCTGGCGGCGCGCCTGCCCGACGGCAAGTGGGCACGTTTCTATGAACTCAACACCAACCGCCCGCTCTACATCGACGATGATAACCAGGTGACGTTCGACGACAAGAACCTCCTGCACCACTACGGGATGAAAACGGGTGCCGAGATCGAGCCGGTGTTCGCCCGGCTGGAGCTTGCCAGGCGCGGCTTGCCGGTTTCCCGCCAACAGCTGTGGATCAGCGGCATGGATGAGTTGAGCCCCGGCGACCTAAGTTCCAAGGTGCGTCAGCTCATCGACAGCCAGGATGCCCAGGGACGTTGGGTCGAGGGCCGGTTTGTAATGGGGCAGGACTTCATCGACGGCGTGTTCGCTCTCGGTCGCTTTATCTCCCCACAGGCGTCCGCGCCGGGGAAGTAGCTGCACGTCGTCCGCTCTATCCACATCGAGATTTCGACCGGGCCTTCGCGATCGCCGACTGGCCGTGTCAGGCCGGCAAACTCAGCCGCAGTGTGACCTAGTTTGATCGACGTTGAAGAAGCTGTAGCCGGCCACGCGTGGAGCGGGCGTTACGAAGGAAGCCTGCAACCGCTCCTGGCACTGGCCCCCCGCGCAAAATCGCAACGCTGGGCGCTATTCCAAGCAGCAGAGGCACGACAAAAAAGCGGCTGTAGAGATGCGGCAGCGCGTTGGCCAACGCGGCGAAGAGAAGCACCGTCGTCAGGGTGCAGATGGCGGATATTCGTCCTTGGCGAAGCCGCGCAGCGAGCATGCCGATGATTATTCCGGCGACCAGCATGAGCAGAAAGCCGATCAACCCAAGTAGCCCCGCCTCGACCCATATCAAGAGATAGACGTTGTGGACTGGAGCATGCAGCTCGCTGAAATGTCGATACTGGTCGGCGCCGATGCCAAGCAGCGAACTGCTGTCCGCTTTGGTGATGGCCTCGCGGATAAGCCGCATACGGTCCGCAAACGTGCCGGCCTCGTCAATGTCGCCACTCTGCAGCGCATTCAGCACGCGGCGCTGGAAGATCGGGGGCAGGAAGTCGCGGCCCCACGTAACGACGACAAAGAACGCGCCGAGCGACGACACCGCCAACAGGATGATGCGGCGCCACGAGCCCGTCATGGCAACGAAGACAGTGAGCGCGACGACTAGGCCGATCAGCCCGGTATTGGAACCAGTCAGGACAATGCCATACGCAAAGAGCGGCACTCCGATCCAGGCCCAGCGGGGCCGGGCGCCCCCTGAAGCGACCAGCCACAACAACAGGGGGACCGCGAGTGCAATCAGTGTCGCGCATTCGTTCTCGCGTTCGACCCAGCCGATAAAACGGCCATTGCCGCTGGTCAGGTATGTGCCTTGTTGCTTGAGGATGTCGATGACCACGATGCCGTGAATGCACATCAAGCCGATCGAGCAGATAAGCGCCTTCGTAAGGAGAACCGTTTCGCTCCATGGCCTCGACGCGAGCATGAACGCCAGGAGAAAATAGGCATACAGATACTGCGCCGAGATGATGAAGCCGCGCTGCGGATCACCATTGATCAGGCTGCTGAGCAGCAGCATGCCGCACAGCAGCGCCACCCCGGTGTTCCAGAGAAGCGTCCCGGCTGCCAGGGGGGCGGGCGAAAGGGATTTCCCCAGCACCATCGCAAAGACGGCGGCCAGGGCGAAGGCATCGCTGGCGGTGAAGTAGAACGTGTCGACCCGCAGGATGTTGAAGGGGGTGAGAAACACGGAGGCCATTGCCAGCCAGAGGCCGATCTTGCCGATCCCATTTGACAACGGTGCCGCGGGCGGCCTGCGGTCGGGCTTTGCCCAGTACCCGCGAGGGACCCCGGCATGATTCATCGTCACTCCTGAAAACTATCTTTTCACCAGCCTCCATGGACGTGCAGTTCGGTACATATGCCAAGATAGGCCCGCGGCCACCTACGCTATCCTTTCGGATAATCCCATGGCCGCGACTAAGCCTCTTGAACGCGCTGGCGTCCGTGTATCCGTGCTAAAAACTTGTCGCTTGGTTGGGTCTCGAACTCGGCTTGAAGACCCGGTGAGATCGATAAGGATAGGGGCGCGATCAGTGAGCTTGGTAGACGAAAACAGCGTGTGGAACCGACTGGGGCCATTCCTTCAGGAGTCACCCGAACCCTTGGAAGAACGGACGTTCGGCGCGCGCGAACTTTACAGTCTTTTCCGCAGACGCCTGCTCCTGATCGTTGCGATCGTCATTGCGGGCACCGCACTCGCACTCATCGCCGCGGTGGAACTTCCCAAGACATATACGGCTCGTTCCATGATCGTTGTCGAAACCGACGATCCCAATCCTCTCGACACCACGCAGGCGCAGCCGAACCAGCAGCCTGACAAGTCGCGGATGGACACCGAGGCGGATCTGATCGCCTCTCGCGTATTCGCCAGCCTGGTGGTCGACCGGCTCGACCTCATCCAGGATCCGGACTTCAACACCTATCTGCCGCCAGCCGCCGCCGGAGGAACTTCGGATTCGAGCGGCGGTGTGCTGTCACAGGCAGTCGGCCTGATTGTCTGGATACCGCAAAAACTATTCTCGCTGGTCGCCGGCTCGGGCCCGCAGGATGCCACATCCCTGCCGCCCAAGGATGTTCAGCAAGACCGGGCAATTTCGGCTTATCTGGCGAACCTGTCAGTCGATCGCTCCGGTGAAAGCGCGGCAATGACGATCTCGTTCTTCAACGACGACGCAGCGACCGCGGCCAAGATTGCCAATGCAACTGCCAGACTGTTCGTGGAATGGTCTCGTGACAACAAGCGACAGGACATCAAGGATGCCGTCGGCTTTTTGAGGCAGCAATCGACCGAGCTCGCATCACGGATTGCCGCGATCGAGGGTCAGATCGCCAAATACGCGACCGAGCATGGCGTCTCCAGTGATCCACGTGATGATCTGCTGCGCGCCTCAATCCAGCAGGCCAACGAACAGCTCAGCACCGCCAGGGGTGAATACACGCAAGCACAGGCGCGCCTTGCCCAGGTCAGGCTAGCGGCCAAGAACGGCGACACCGGGGCCGGCGTCGACCCGTTGCTCACATCGGACTTCCTGACGTCGCTGCGCAACGATGAAGCGACGGCGATGAGGGATCGCGCGCAGCTGGCCGGCAATTACGGCCGCAATCATCCCCTGGTCCAGGAGGCCGATGCGAAAGTAGCGGCCGTCCGTGCGATGATTTCCCAAGAGATGCTGCGAACGATCGCAGTCCTGGAAAATGACGTGCGCGTCGACGAAGGCCGGGTGAACCAACTTGTCAAAAGCCTGGAGGCCTCCAACGAGGAGCTGCGTCAAAGGAGCCTGGCGGAGGCCAAGCTGCGTGAACTGAACAACAATCTGGCGACCGAGCAAAAGCTCTACGACCTCGTGTCCGGTAAACTTGGCAGTCTCGATCCGTTTTCGGAAGCGGTCGAACCCGGCGTGCGAACCGTCTCCACGGCCGAGATCCCGACGAGCCCTTCCTTTCCCAAGCTTCGTCTGATGCTTGCGGGCGGTTTGGCCGCGTCGCTTGTCCTGGCCCTGATTCTGGTGCTGACACTTGAAAGCATGGAAGTCCGGATACGGGACTTGCGGAGGGCATCGAAGCTGATACGCGCTCCCCTGCTGGCGTCAATTCCGCGGTTGCCCCAGAAATTCCTGCGTCCCGCCCTGCCCCCTCTCGAAACCCTGTTGTCACGGCCGCGGTCTGCTTTCTCCGACGCTTTCCGATCGCTTTACAATGCCTGCACCCGGATGAACGGTGGACGGAGCAAACATGTCGTTCTGGTCAGTTCCGGCTTGCCGCAGGAAGGCAAGACGACGACAGCCATGGGCCTTGCCATGGCAGCGGGCATGGATGGCGCGCTGACCGCCCTGATCGATCTGGATTTACGAACCCGCAGCCTTCACACCGCCATGGAGCTGCGCTCCGCCAGCAGGACACTCGGCGACTATCTGCAAGGCGATTGCGCTCTGGCGGAAATCGTCCAGACGCTGCCTGATATCCCGCAGCTCGATGTTCTAGCGCCATCCGCCGACGACCAGACGCTGCCGGAATTCCTCAACTCCGGCCAGCTCACCAAGCTGCTGGAGGCGTTCCGGCTTGAGTACGATGTGGTGATCATCGATGCACCGCCCGTGCTCGTTGTTGAAGACGCGATCAGGATTGCCGCCTCGGTCGACACCATCGTCGTTGTGGCCGCGTTCGACAGCACCACTCAAGAGGCTCTTTCCCAGGTTGTCGAGCGCTTGCGCTTCGCCGGCGGTCCAACGATTGGCTGGGTGTTCAACCGTGTTGATCCTTTCCAACAGGCTCGCGGCGCCCTGCGGAAGGCCTACATGAGGCGGCAGCAGATCCGGCGTTACTTCTTCGCCGATAGCCCGTGACCGCACAGCCGGTTACGCCCGACCGATTACAGCCCCATCGCCTCGAGCAAGGTATGGTTCACCTTGTGCACATCGAAGCGTTCTTCCGCGAGCTTTCTTGAGTTGGCACCCATTCTGGCGGCGAGTTCGTCATCTTCAAGAAAAGCCCGCTGCGCCGCGGCAAGCGCATTCACGTCTCGTGGCTCGACCCGAAACCCGTTCTCGCCGTCGATGACCGTTTCCTGACAGCCAGGCGCGTTGGTCGTGATGATCGGCCGGCCCGTCGACAAGGCCTCCAGCGCGCTGCGGGGAATGCCCTCGCGATAGTAGGACGGCAGCACAAACACCGTGGATGCGGTCAGGTACGGGCTGACGTCGTGCGTTTCGCCGAGATACTCCACGGCGCCTTCCCTGGTCCACTGGTCCATTTCGGCTTTCGAGATGGAGAGGGGACTGGGATCGAACGGACCGAGAATCTGGAAACGCGCGGTACCGTGCTTGGCCTTCAGGATGCGCGCGGCGGCGGCAAACTCGGCAATCCCTTTCTCGCGCAGCAAGCGAGCAATCAGCAGGAAGATGGGCGGACCGGGCGGCGGCCGGCTGGCTGCGAACAGTGTCAGGTCCACCCCGGAGCCCGCAACCTTGATCACCGGTGTGGTCGCGGAAACCATCCTGTGGCGCCGGATATCGAGAGCATCGGCTTCATTGTAGGCGAAAACAGCTTCGCAGCCCTTCAGGGCCGAGCGGTAGAGACCAATGCTCAACCGGCGCAGGACAGTTGCACGCAGGCCCGTAACGCTGCCACTGAATATGAAGCCGAATCCCGTGAAGAGGGCAAACCGCCGAGGCACTCCGGCAAGCCGCGCCGCCAGCCCGCCATAGATGATCGGCTTCATCGTGTAGGGCAGGACGATGTCGGGAGCCAGGCGGCGCATCAGCCGGTAGAGCGCCTTGAGCGTTCGCAGATCGGCCAGCGGATTGGTACCCGTCCTGGCCATCGGAATCTGTTGGAAGCTGACGCCAATTGCACCCAGCCTGGCGATGGCCTGCTCATCATTGTCGGGGGCGAGCGCGATGACCTCGTGCCCGGCGGCGACCATGGCTTTCAACAATTCGAGGCGAAAATTGACGAGCGAACGCGTCAGGCTTGCGATCACGACGATCCGCTTG
Organism: Mesorhizobium sp. LNHC232B00; assembly: GCF_000502435.1. Taxonomy (NCBI): domain Bacteria; kingdom Pseudomonadati; phylum Pseudomonadota; class Alphaproteobacteria; order Hyphomicrobiales; family Phyllobacteriaceae; genus Mesorhizobium; species Mesorhizobium sp. LNHC232B00. The sequence goes on along the minus strand of NZ_AYWP01000041.1, from coordinate 17,209 downwards.
CGGCGCATCGCATCGTTCCCGCCGGCGGGAAAATGATCTCGACCATTCGCGTGCATGACAACCACCAGTCACTCCTATCAGCTCGAGATATGGCGACGACGCCCCAGAGCTGTTGCGTAGAGTTCCAGGTGCCGATCGACGTAAAGCGATAGTGAGAAGTTCTCCATGACGCGGCGACGCGCCTGTTGGCCCAGAGCGCGCCGCTGGGCCGGTTCAAGGCAGACAAGCCTGATCAACCCGGCGGCCAGTGCTTCACTGTCCCGGGGCGGAACGACCACTCCACTGTCGCCGACGAGCCAGCCGGAGTCGCCGACCGCCGTCACCACCGCCGGCACGCCACTTGCCATCGCCTCGCCGGCGGCAAGGGAAAAAGCCTCGCCCCAAGCTGAACAAAGCGCGTAGACATCGAAGCCGGGCATGAGATCGGCAACGTCACCGCGGATGCCCGGCGTCGTAATACGGTCGTCTATGCCGAGGTCGCGGGCGGCGCGCCGCACCGGCCCATCGGCATGCCCCTCCCCGATAAACACGCCCTGAACGTCATACCCTTGTGCCAGAACACGGCTGATGGCCCGAACCAGGCTGATCTGGTCTTTCATGGGATGAAACCGTGCCACATGGCCGATGATCAGCCGTTCGGGCGGCAAGCCGAACAGATGGCGCAATTTCGCACCGGCGTCGGCCGCGGGAGAAAACTGATCGCAATCCGTTCCATTCGGAATGACCACCCTGCGGCGCGGGTCAAAACCCAGACGCTCGTGATCGTCGGCGGCCACGCGCGAGCAATATGAGATTGCGCTGGCGCGACTCGACAGCCGGGCCGAGAGCCGGATCAACTGGCGCGTCAGCGGTTTCTCGTCGGCGAGGTCGCGAACCGTGTGATGGATACTCCAGATAACCGGCGAGAAGTTGAACCCCAGCACCGAGCCGAGCGTTGCCGCGACGTTGCCGTGATACATCCATCCGTGAAGAAGATCGGGCGCTGCCCTGCTTATCGACCGGGTCAGCCGAAAGACATCTCGCGGCCGCGGCCGCTCCGTCATGCTGATCGACACGAGCCCGGAATTTGCATGCTTCACCTGTGCGGCCAATGGCCCAGGTGAAAGCAGCGATAGAACCGAAGACGAGAAGCGGTTTTGGTCGATCCGGCCAAGAAAACGGGCAAGCATGACCTGGGCGCCGCCAACGTCGAGACTGGTGATCGTGTGAAGAACACTTGTGTGCACGCAAGCTTCCCAGCTGTCTGCGGCGCTCCGCCACAAGGAAGCGTTCAATCGGCCGACAGTATCCAGCCGCACCATACGTTGGTTACGATCGACATCCAGTTAGCCAAATTGGGTGGGCACGAGACCGAAGGTTGTCTCTGCTCCACCAAAGGTATGACTCATTGTCCGCGCACAGGTGTCGCTAGGGTCTTCACAGGAAATTTCTGTGGTGGGCTTCCATGGCGTCTTTTTGCAATCCGGCACGGAGCGGGCGATCGATAGGCTCGTGGACCAGTATCCTCGCGAAAGCGTTGAAACATGCCCGGATCACGGTCCCCGCTGTTGTTGCGATCCTGGCTTGCCCGATCGCGGCCAGGGCCGCGGCTGATGACGGCTACAAGCTTTCGGTCGGCGATGTGGTTTCGTTCGACTTCATCGACGATGCGCTTCCTGCCGAACAGCTGACGGTGGCCAGCGATGGCGCGGTCAACATTCCGCTGATCGGCAGCTTTGAAGTTGGCGGCCTGACGGTGCCTGACGCTTTGAAGCATATCCGCAAGGCGTTCATCGACCGAGAGTTCTTCAACGACCCGCATATAGCCCTGGCGGTGGTCAGCTTCCGTCCGATCTTTGTCCTTGGGGATGTCAAGGCGCCGGGCTCGTTTCCGTACCAGCCAGCACTGACCGTGGAGCAGGCGGTGGCGCTTGCCGGTGGTCAATCGACGGGCGGAGCCACTGCCGAGGATCGCGTGGTGACGCGCGCCCGGCTGCGCGGAACCCTTGATGAAAGCGTGGTGCAGATTGCCAAGGAAGCCGTTGCCGCCGCGCGCATCAAGGCTCAGTTGGCAAACAACGACAAGATCTCGGAGCTGGATCTGCCTCCCAAGATCAGAGGCCTCATGAATGCCAATCTGCTCGCAACGTTGCTTCCGACGGAGCAGCGGATCCTTGAAACGGATCAACACGCACTGACCACACGTCGCAAGCAGCTGTTGGCGGGGATCGACGAAGTGAACATCGCCCTCGCCAATATTGAACAGCTATCGGACATACAGAAGACTGTGATCGCTTCGTCGCAAGCCGATCTCGAGCGTGTCAGGGCCCTCAACAAGAAAGGCATCGTCACGCTTACGGATCTCTCGAACGCCGAGCGCGAGGCGACCACGCAGCAGTCGCATCTGCTTGAAATCTACAATCAGGCGTCGACGGTTCGCCGGGAATTGAGCCAGTTGCAGCGTGACCTGGACGACGCCACCCAGACCTGGACGCACACAGCGCTGACGGAGCTTCAGGCCCACAACTCTGAAATCGAGCGCCTGGTCTCGGTTCGCGAGTCGACCGAAGAGCAGATCCTGCTGCTGAGCACGCTGGCGGCGGAACAGACACGCACCAACAACACTATCGCGTTCACTTACCAAATCCGCCGCAAGCAGAACGGCCAGATCGCCACCAGGGTGGCGACCCTCGACGATCCGATTGTAGCCGGAGACACGATCCTGGTGTCGATAAACCGTCTGGACAACGCCCTGGACCTGGCCAGCCGTCTTGATGCTCCTGTCGCGGCGCCCCCTCCCGTTCAGGTGGGACCGTCACAATGATCGGCCTCAGCAATCCGATGGCCCGCTCTCCCGAACTGACCGCTCGCGTGCCGATAGGCCGGGCGATGCCCAGCCGGATCGCTGCGGTGGTGCTTTTGATCCTCAGCCTGCCGCTATGGATGGTGGCCGCCGCAATTGTCTGGGCAAGTGTCGGCCGCCCACTGTTCTTCCGCCAGACCCGCAGCGGCTTGGCAGGCCGTCCCTTTGTCATCTGCAAGTTTCGTACGATGCGTGAAGGGCGCGATGCGGATGGCGTGCTGCTGCCCGACGCCTTGCGCGAGACGCCCGCCACCCGGCTGATGCGCGCCATTCGTATCGATGAGCTGCCTCAACTTATCTCCATAGCCAGGGGCGACATGGCGTTCATAGGGCCACGCCCGTTGCTCCCAGCCACCATCGCCGAGTTCGGCGACCTGGGACGTGTTCGCTGCACGGTCCGTCCGGGCCTGTCCGGCTGGGCACAGGTGAACGGCAATACCCGCCTCACCAACGGTGAAAAGCTGGCGCTCGATCTCTGGTATGTGCGCAATCGCAATCTCTGGCTCGATCTGCAGATACTGATCCTGACCGTCCTTGTGGCCCTGTTGGGCGAACGCATCGACCGCCGCCATGTCGATCACGCGTTGAAGGCGATGCCCGCCGGGACGGTTCGGTCATGAGCCCGGCCCTTGGTCGACTCCTGGTGATCGCGCCGCATCCCGACGATGAGGTTCTGGGGTGTGGCGGCACGATAGCCCGGGTCGCCGCGGAAGGCGGCGAAGTCCATGTCGCGGTGGTTACGCGAGGCTGTCCGCCTGCCTTCACAGAGGAGATGACGCAGCAGGTCCGCGGTGAGGCGAAGGCGGCCCATGCCGGCCTGGGCGTGCGACACACGCATTGGCTTGATCTGCCCGCCGCGCAGCTCGGCCAGACACCGCACTCGACCGTCAATGCGGCGTTGCAAGCTCTGCTGCAGGCGGTCAAGCCGGACACCTTGCTCATCCCCTTCGTCGGCGATGTTCATATGGACCACCAGCTGATCTTCCTGTCGTCGCTGGTTGCCGCCCGTCCCACCCAGTCCCACTACCCGCGGACGATCATGGCCTACGAGACGGTGTCTGAAACGAACTGGAATGCACCCTATGTCACGCCGAGCTTCGTGCCGAATGTCTTCATAGACATCCAGGCGACACTCGACCGCAAACTCGAAGCCGCGTCGATGTTCGCTTCGCAGATCAAGAATTTCCCGCACGAGCGTTCGATCGAAACATTACGGGCGCTGGCGATCGTCAGGGGCACCGCCGTCCATTTGAGGGCGGCCGAGGCCTTTGTCCTTCTGAGAAATGTCATCTGAATTCTAGCTGGAGTGTTCCGAGATGAAACGCTGGCCGATTTACGACGAGGAACAGATAGCCGACGTTGTGGACGTTCTGAGGTCAGGCCGGGTGAACGCCTGGACCGGCGACCATGTGAAGACCTTCGAACGCGCTTACGCGCGCAGCCTCGGCCGACGTCATGCCGTGGCGCTGGCCAATGGCTCCCTCGCGCTGGATCTTGCGATGAAAATCCTCCACATCGGCGCCGGCGACGAGGTGATCGTAACGCCCCGCAGTTTCGTCGCGTCGGCCGCTTGCGTCATGTTTGCCGGTGCGACACCTGTCTTCGCCGATGTCGACCCGGCCTCGGGCAATCTTTCCGCCGAAACGATCGCGCCGAAGATAACGGCGCGGACAAAGGCCGTCATTGTCGTGCATATCGCCGGATGGCCGTGCGACATGGCGCCGATCATGGAACTGGCAAAGCGCAGCGGCATCAAGGTGATCGAAGATTGCGCCCAGGCGCATGGAGCCGAATATAACGGACGGCCGATCGGCTCCTTCGGTGACATAGCGGCATTTTCGTTCTGCCAGGACAAGATCATCACGACGGGCGGTGAAGGCGGGCTTGTCGCGATGGACGACAGGAAATTGTGGCTCGCCGCCTGGAGCCTCAAGGACCACGGCAAGAACTATAATGTGGTCTTTGCCCCTCATCGGCCGACCGGATTCCGCTGGTTGCATGACAGCATCGGCACCAACTGGCGCATGACATCCATCCAGGCCGTGCTTGGCTTGCGGCAGCTCGAACGCCTGCCCGACTGGATTCACCAACGCGAGCGCAATGCCGCCATCTGGGTAAACACGCTTGCCGATTTGCCGATGCTGTACACGCCCCGGCTCGATCCGGCACACAGGCATGCCTGGTATCGATGCTATTTCTATATCAAGCCGGAGATGTTGTCTTCGGGATGGTCGCGGGACGAGCTGATCGCGGCCGTCAACGCGGCAGGCGTTCCGTGCTTCTCGGGCAGCTGCTCCGAAATCTACCTCGAGCATGCCTTCGCCGATGCCGGCGTGGCGCCGTCCGAGCGACTGCCCGTCGCGCGGCAGCTTGGTGAAACGAGCATCGCGTTCCTGGTCGACCCGTCCTGGACGGTCGAGGAAACGGCGGCGGCAGCGTCGACGACGCGGTCCATCCTTGTCGCGGCTGCGCGCCAGCTCGAGGCGGCCTGATGAACGAGCACGCGATCAGGAAAGATGGAACCATTCCGGCGTCTTCCTTTGGAGAGCTGAAATTGGTGCCGTCTTCAGCATTGCAGAACCTCACCCTTCCTCAGGAAAAAAGAACGCTGCTCGGGTTCGAACTGCCGACCGTGGCCCGGCTTTATCAGCAGATGATCCTCATCCGGCTTGTCGAGGAGCGCTTGCTGGAGCTGTTTTCCCAAGGGCTGCTGTTCGGCACCACGCACACATCCATCGGACAGGAAGCCAATGCGGTGGGGGTGGTGAACGCTCTTGACCGGGATCGTGACATTGTCTGGAGCAACCACCGTTGCCACGGTCATTTCATTGCCTACTCGGGTGAAGTCGAGGGCCTGATCGCCGAGATCATGGGGCGCGTAACCGGCATTTGCGGGGGGCGCGGCGGCAGTCAGCACCTGTGTTTCCGCAACTTCCACTCCAATGGAATCCAAGGCGGCATAGCGCCCGTGGCGGTTGGCTGCGCGCTGGCACGAAAGGACGATGGCGCCGTGGCAGTGGTTTTCCTGGGCGATGGAACGATGGGTGAAGGAGCTGTTTACGAGAGCCTGAACCTCGCTTCGGTTTTCGGTGCTCCCGTGCTTTTTGTGGTCGAGGACAACGACATCGCCCAAACCACCCCAAAACATCTCACCGTTTCCGGTTCGATCATCGCCAGGGCCGAACCTTTCGGCATCCGCACGTTCGCCTACGATGGCAACGATCCAGTCGAGATATGTGAGCTTGCCCAGGAGGCTGTAACCTATATTCGCGCCGAGGGTCGCCCGTGCTGGCTCTACTTGCGGACCGAACGGATCGGTCCCCATAGCAAGGGAGATGATACCCGGCCGCCCTTGCGGCTTGAACAAGCTCGATCCCGCGATCCGATCCCCCCGATGCGCCAGCGCGTCGCGCAGTTCGAGGAGATCGACGCCTTTTGTCGATCTGTCGTGGACCGCGCCGTCGAATCCGCGGCTGCCGCAGCCCTAGCGCGAGGCTGACCCATGCGCGTCGTCGAATCGATCAACCGCGCGCTCCACGATCTCATGCAAGCCGATCTCCGGCTGGTGGTTATGGGCGAGGATGTCCTCGATCCCTATGGCGGCGCCTTCAAAGTGACCAAGGGCCTGTCCACGGCCTATCAGGATCGTGTCTGGACCACGCCGATCAGCGAAGGTGGCATCGTCGGCATGGCGGCGGGCATGGCCCTCAAGGGCAGGCCCGTGATCGTCGAGCTCATGTTCGGAGATTTCATCGCCCTTGCCGCCGACCAGATCATCAACCACGCAGCCAAGTTTCGCTGGATGTACAACGATCAGGTCGAGGTGCCGATCATCATTCGCGCGCCCATGGGTGGACGGCGCGGCTATGGGCCGACGCACTCGCAAAGCCTGGAAAAGCATTTTTGCGGCGTGCCGGGCCTTACCGTGTTTGCAACGCATGAGTATGCGGATCCAGGGGCGCTCCTGCACCGGGCCCTCGCTTCTCGGTCCCCTCACCTGATAATCGAAAACAAGGTCATGTATTCGAGGCCCGTGCTCGGCACGGCCGCACTTCCACATCCGGCGGATTCGGACGTCGTGATCCTGGCCTATGGGGGTTGCGTCGAGCACGCGGTTGCTGCCGCAAACAAGCTCGCCGAAGAGGAGGAAATCGCAACCACCGTGGTGGCGGTTGAACAGCTGTCGCCTTTTCCTGGCGAGGAGGTCCTGAGCCAGGTCGGCCAGTGCAGCCGCGTTCTCGTCGTGGAGGAAGGCTCTCCTGGCTGGGGCTTCGCGTCCGAGTGCGCGCGCGCCTTGATCGGCCGGGTCAGGCACTTCAGCGCATTGGCTGGGCCAAACCACCCTATTCCCTCAAGCCGCGAATGGGAGGACGATCTGCTGCCAGGTGTGAACGCCATCCAGGCGGCCTGCATCGATCTGTTCAAGAAAGGCTAAGCTTTCATGACTGTGCTTGTCGAAGCCCCGCGGGTTAACGCCAACGAGGACAATCTTCAGTTGATCGAGATCAAGGTCGTGCAGGGTGAAAGCGTAGAGCAAGGGGCTCTTCTCTTTGTCCTTGAGACCACGAAGGCTGCCGTTGAGGTCAATGCCTCCGAGGCAGGGGTAATCGGCCGGCTCGACGTCAAGATCGGCGACTTCGTCGCCGTCGGTTCAACGCTGTGCGAGATCGTCGACGAAAATGCGAGCGCATCCGCAGCGGCCAGCCCAGCCGATAGCGCCGTCAAAGAGGTCGCGATAACGGCCAAGGCCCGCAAGGCCGCGTCCGAGCTCGGGATCGACCTGGCGGATGTCACGCCCTCCAACGGCCGCATCGGCGAAGCCGAGGTGCGCGCGGCGGCCAGCTGCCGATCCGAGGCAATAGTTGCAGGTTCGCACGGGGCGCAGTCCGCCGTTCCTTCCGCGTCCACGCGGCGGGCGGTCATCATCGGCGGCGGCGGCCACGCCGCCTGCTTGATCGATGCTCTCGACGGCTCCGGATACGAGATCCTCGGCTGCACCGACCAAGCCCTGCCTGTTGGCCACCACGTCTGCGCCGGCATCTCGGTGATCGGTACGCAAGAGAGCCTGGAGCGTCTGCTCGGCGAGGGTACCCGCTACGCCTTCATCGGCATCGGCGGAGCCCAGTCCAGCGAGGCGCGGCGGGCAATGTTCGAACGCGCCGCGGCCATGGGTTTCATTCTGCCGCCTGTGATCCACCCATCCGCGATCGTCTCCAAGGATACCAGGATCGGAGATGGCTGCCATATTCTGGCCGGCGCGAGCATTGGTCCCCGCTGTACGATCGGCAACAACGTGATCGTCAACCAGGGGAGTATCGTCTGCCACGACAGCGTCGTGCAGGACAATGCGCACCTGACCCCGGGCGCCATCCTCGCCGGCGGGGTGAGCGTCGGGGCCATGTCTGTCGTGGGCATGGGCGCAACGGTGCTGCTGGGCGTCCAGATCGGTGCCGGTTGCCTGATCCACAACGGCGCGCACATCAGTGCAAACGTCGCGGACAACACCATCGTCGACGCTCAGGGCCGCCGGCACCTCCGCTAAAAGCGATTTCCAGCAAAGTGTAAGACGGCTTTCCGCGTTTCCGTTCAAACGCGACGCGCTTTGAACCTCGGAACTTCAGGCGCCTTGTCGCAGAGCTCTTGCCAGCAATGGCTCGAGTGCCTCGGACCCTGGGATGCTGAGGTGGTGGCTGTCAAAATACAGCAGTTTTCCGCCCATCATCACAACACACCGTTCCTGCGGACAAAGCGCCTGCGTTGGATACACGCGAATGAGGCCGCGATGTTGGCCCAGCCTGTCCAGAACGCCAAATGCAATCTGCTGCCGCTCCCGGTAGAGTCGCTCCGACACGTTGAAGCCAGACAGGTCATGTCCCTGCGCCACGAGTCGAGCCGCCGTGGAGGGGACGTCATAACCCACTTCTGGGACGGGATAGACGATGATCACGTTCTTGCCGGCCTCGAGGATCCGACGCACAGTTTTTCTCAGGGATATCTCGAATGCCTCGCGCGCCTCGTTTGAGAAGCGATCGAATTGAACGCCGTTGCGGTCCTGCAACTGGGGAAGGTCGCCGTTGCGTTCTGCCGGTCCAAGTTCGACCGCACGACCCTCCAGATAGAGAGACCACCTGGCAGCAATTATAACGGTCTTCAGCTCTGGGCGACCGAGGACGTATTTGAGCCGTAAATCGTTTCCCTGGATGCACGCTCCGTCGGTTCCGACCCCAAGCAGAGGGGGGCAGCGGGGAGTGGCGCCGTAGACCGTGCTTGCGCCATTTGCAGCCAATTCGGACATCGCGCCGAATAGCGCTCCGGCGTGCGAATCCCCCCACAGGAAGATGCGGGCATTTTCAGAGGTGCCTATTGTACAGGGAGACTTTGCCGCAAGCTGAAGCAATACGTCTGCGCATTTATCCGCTTCAGGGTTGGCGGAGAAAGCATAGCTGGACAACACATTCACGTCCTTGGAGAAGCGCGTCGGCCAGCCATTGTCATGGTAGATCACGGCACCGGTTATTACCGCGGCGACGATGGCCAAAGTACCTCCAGCCAAGACGGACACGGGGCGGCTTACGCGCGACGGCACTCTGAGCGGCCGCTCAATGTATCGCCAGGACAGCAGCGCCAGCGTGAACGAGGCAGTCACCAGGCCAACAGACTGAAGCGAACTCAGCTCATCGATTGCCAGGTAACTGCCCAGGACAATCAGCGGCCAATGCCAAAGATACAGGGAGTAGCTTATCAGGCCCACGCCGACGAACGGCCTTGTCGAAATCAGCCGCGTGACCCAGCAGCTCGCTTCACGTCCTCCGTGAATGACAAGGGCAGCTCCGATGCACGGAAGGAGCGCCGCGATACCGGGGAATGAAGTCGTCTCGGAATAACCCAGCACGGCAGCGGCGATCAGGAGCAGTCCCGCCCAGGTCGCCACCTCACTTTGCCAGCGCTTGGTGAGGCGTGGGAATGCTTCGAGCGCCATGAGGCTGCCCAACAGAAGCTCCCACGCCCTGAATGGGGTCAGGTAAAAAGCGGCAGCATCGTCGTACTGCATCACCACGATGGTTGCGATGAACGAAATTCCCGCGAGGCTCGCAATGAGACTGCGAACATTGCCGGCTCCCAGGCGCCAGATCGAGACAAGGAATATCGGAAACAGGATGTAGAACTGCTCTTCCACCGCCAGTGACCAGGTGTGGATGAGTGGCTGGTCGTACGTTTCTCCATCAAAGTAGCCCGTCTTCAGCCAAAAGCCGATATTGGACGAGAAGAGAGCCGTGGCGACGAAGTTACGGCCGAAACGTCTGAAGTCATCGGGTAAGAAGATGAGGGCGCAGGCCAGCGTACAGACTGCCAGCATGGCGAACAACGCCGGAAAAATGCGGCGTATGCGCCGCTCGTAAAAATGCCAGACCGAGAATTCGCCTGTCTGGAGATCCCTGGCGATCAATTGCGTTATCAGGTAGCCAGAAATGACAAAGAAAATGTCGACACCGACATAGCCGCCGCCGACCTTGGTGAAACCGGCGTGAAACAGCACAACCGACACGACAGCGATGGCACGTAAACCATCGATGTCGGCTCGATAGGTTGGAGCCGCCTGTGCTGAATGGAGCGATGCCGGACGAGAGGGTTTTCGACCGTCCAACATCACGCTGGCAGCGAGGCTGAGCCGATGAGCCTGAAAGCGTGACATACCGATGCTGTATAACGGCACTCTCGCGCCACTGTCCGCCCGCAATAGGAGGTAACCTGCGGCTAAATCGGACTACGCCGTGGCCCCCGCGAACAAGATCGAAATGGCCTCTGGAACAACAGGGAGGCGCGAAGGCCGGGGGCTTTTGCCAAGCGGAGCGGTTCGACGTGGCGACTTGCGGCCGTTTTGGCGTCCTGGCTGCCGAAAAGCCCGCCGATTCCGACCCGGTGTAGGTCACGCCCCGCCCCGGCTGCGGTTCAGCTCTCGCCTGCGGCCAAGACGGGTTCCGTTAATGTCCGCGATCCTGCTACGCGGCTGCTTGATCATCGGGTGGAGTTTTCCCACGCCAGCCCACTACTTTTGGGCAGGGGTGTCCTTCGAATTCCTGAGCATTGCAAAATCTGGATCGGTGTAGGTTGGAATGGTCTGCGGGGTCCAATTTGAAGGCTCAAATGGCTGTTGCGCATCCCCCTTCCCTGAAACCATCGGACGCACCGCATGTCCTGCGCGACGCATCCGCGAAACCAGTTTCCGACAAGTCATTCAATGTGGCTGCGCATGGGCTTCGTGGTGTCGCTTCGCTTATGGTGTTCTTCGCGCATCTCCTGGGCGGCACGGCGGAGCATATCTACGCCTCGAACGCCGCCTATGTAGCGGCCATTGGGCCTTTCTGGAATTTCGGCACCTTCGGTGTGTGCCTTTTCTTCGCCATCAGTGGCTTCGTGATCCTTCCGAGTGCGCTGCACTACAGTCCCCGTGAGTTTGCCGCCCGACGGTTCCTGCGCGTCTACCCGCTGTTCTTCGTTCTTAGCGTGCTCTACGTCGCACTGAACGCCGCGACAAACCTCTATCCCGAGACCAACAATCTCACCGCAATTCTCGCCGGACTGACGTTCCTGAATCTTTTCGCCCACACAGAGCAGCTGACGCCGAATGCCTGGAGCCTGACGTTCGAAGTCTGGTTCTATGTGTTCACCGGTGCCTTCGTGTTCTTCGCCATCCGTCGCCCCAACAAGCTTGGGTTGGCCGCTCTGGGTCTTCTCGCGGTGCTCTTTATCGCCAGATATCCGATTGCCCTGTATTTCGTTGCCGGCGGCCTGATCCGTCTCGCCTACGATCGATATGATTGGATGCGTGTCGGTCGCCATCGGCTGGCCGAGAGCGCGGCGCTGGCAACGTGCGTCTTCATATCCACTCGCGGCCACTATGACTATCACTGGTCCGATTTCCAGAATGCCGAAGTGCCATTGCTGGTCGCTGCGACGGCGCTTTACTTCGGCCTTGCGGTGTCGCGAAACAGCTTGACTGCGCTGCTTCTCGGCAATCGGCTTCTTCGCTACTTCGGGACGGTCAGCTACAGCCTTTATCTGGTGCATCCCTATACGTATTTTCTGACCCGCTCCCTCTTTTCGCACGCTCACCTCTTCACCGCCAACGTCGTCGTCTCGATGGACGCCTTCATTGTCGCTGCAAGCGCTATCACCTGGATACTCACGCATCTCGCGAACCGCAGCCTCGAACTGTGGCCCTATGAGTTGGTCTATCATCAGAAGATCTACCGCTCGACATCGCAGCAGAATGCCGTTCGGACGTGGCTTGGCTTAGGCACCAAACGCTTCGCATGGCTGCGGGGATAATGCAGGGCTGCGACGGTCCATGGCCCGAGACCATGGCTGATCATGAGAGATTAATCGTCGGACTTGGAGAGCAGGTCCGTCAAGCGAGACACGTCGGGCACAACGAGTTCCTTTGCGCGGCGCAGCACAATCCCGACACTCTGCAGATAACTGAGTTCGCGGGCCACCGCTTCCCGATGCGTGCCGATGCGATTGGCCAGATCCGTATGGGTGGGAATGGGAGAAATCATCGCCGAACCGTCAGTGTCGATACTTTCAACACACAAGCGCAGCAGTTCGCTATGCACGCGTGATCGAACGCTGAGTGTCGAGAGTTCAACGATATGCTCGACAAACGAGTGCTGGCGCTCGACCAGCATTTGGACGATGGCCTGAAGCGCCTCGGGATCGTTCTTGATTATATCCAGGAAGGCCCGATTGCCGATGGAGGCAATGGTGCATGGTCCTGCGGCTTCGATCGAATAAGGCACCGCAAGAAGGTCCCCGCTTAAAGCCACTTCATTGACGAGCGATCCCTCGTGCGCCGATGGGAGCCATACAATTTTGCCTGTACGGGTATAGACAGGGAAGCGAAGCTCACCCTCCAGAAGAAAAAATACTCGATCGACCCTTTCGCCGGCCGGAATCAAGACATCGCCGTCTTCGAGATGGAACCAATGACAGCGTCGGTTCATCTCGGCCAGCGTGGAAGGGCGAACGGCATGGAAATGCTCGATATCGCTCAAGTCCGGGCTTTGCGATGTGTTCCTTTCGGCTGTGGGAGTGGTTTCCCTCTCCGTCTGCGGAACAGCATATCGATCTAGCGGCTGTTTCAACTTTCCTCGCACCCTGCAAAATGTCGAGTCTTTGTCAGACTCTCCAATTCGAGCGCCTGACAAAGCCAACCGGCACCGTTGCCGCGGGCAAAAGAAATCATCATTTTTTGACCGAGGCGGCAGCCATGCCTCAATTTCGTATGCTCACACCATCATAAGGCGTTGTGTTGAGGATGTAGGCTACCTCGGTACGATTTCTCGCGCGAAGCTTTTTCATGACATTGCGAATATGCACCTTGACCGTGCTTTCGCACATGTTGAGCTCGTATGCGATCACCTTGTTTGCCTTGCCCCGCCGCAACGCTTCGATCACCGCCATCTGGCGCGACGTGAAAACATTGTCGCCCTGCGGCTGCTTCGCGGGTTGGCTGTCCTTGATCGCCTGGCTCGAACTAAAGAGGACGCTCGGCGGTACGAAAGTCCCTCCTGCCGCGACAAGCTGAATAGCCTTTGCCGCAACCTGCAAGCTGACGCTTGTTGGGATGTAACCGCGTGTCCCGCTTTCCACTGCTTTGACGATATCGTCAAAGCTTTCGATATCCGAGAGCATTACGATTCCCAGAGAGGGTCTGGTTGCCTTGAGATGGGCAATCCGCGACAGATGATAGTCCGCCTGAGAATTCGACCACATGACGCATAGCAACACGGTCGAGACGCGTTCGGTCTCCTCCGGGCTGGCAGCGTCAAACGCTTCGACCGTAGGATAGCGCTGGATACGAAATGATGGCTCGATGAGTTCGAGGCTTCTGGCGAAACAGTCGCACATCAGCGGTCTGTCATCGATGATCGCTATCTCCATCTCCTCCCGTGAGGGAGCAGGTCCGATATGATTGGCATTTGCGACAGATGAATAGGGAGCCAAGTCGGTTTTGACCGGCTGATCGGTAATGGACAGAATTGTCATAGCTTATCCCCAACCCAAAGGTTCAACTCCAGTACCCACGGAATTCACCCCAACGGAGAATCCGCTTCGAATACCCACCTCCTTAAGGTATTAGTAATAACTTGCAGATCGATGAGGCGGTGTGACAAAACGCACACCCTGAATATAATCGCATATTTTTAGCAGGATTAGAGCCGGGACGGCAAAATGTCGTAGTGGCAAGGCTGCCTCCACCAAAAGGTGTATCCTCAACGAAAAGGATGCCGGGGGTTGATCCGCATGCAATCTATAACGAATTGCAAAGGAGGATTTTACGTGACATCGCTTTTAAAACTGTAAATTTTCACATCCACATCCAAAGCACGTAAAGTAAACCTGAAATTATGCCATTGTGAAGTAAAGTGTATCTTGGAAGACACCTCATGCCGGACTCCGAGCAACGAGCCGTCAGGCTGGTCAAGCCTCCGAGCGCGGCCTCCGTGAGCTCCTCCAATATGGAATTGACCTCTATTCGAGCCATTGCCGCAGGTGTCGGCCCAATTTAATGGCAAGCGCGACAATCGTCAGGGTGGGCATATCGTTTCCCCCGGTTGGAAAAACGGAGCTCCCGGCGACAAAAAGGTTCCCGAGGCCGTGAACCTGGCACGTGGCATCGACCACGCCAGTCCGCGGATCGGCGCTCATCCTCGTTGTGCCCATGTGGTGCCTCACCCATCGGTATGGGATATCGTCTCCGCCTGGGGGCACCTGTGTGCTCGATCGAACGTCGCTTCTGTGGCCCAGCAGCCGCATCTCGTCGGTGATGATTGTCTGCACGCGCTCGAGTGTACGCCGAACGAGAGGCCCCACCCTCCATTCCAGCTTCACGCGCGGAAGACTGAATTCGTCAAGTCTTGTATCGAGCGTAACCCGGCTTTCCGGGTCCGGCTCTTGTTCGAGGATCGTGTCAAAATGAAAATGTCTTACGCGCCCGCGTGAGTGCCCAAGGCGCTCGATGGCTGACGCGACCGACGCTGCGGGATGTCTGAGGATGGTGCGGCCACTCTTGATGAGGTCGCGATGGAGGCGCCCCTTCCGCAGCCAAAAGGCAAGATAATGCAACGCCTCGGAGCCACCCAGATCATTGGCGCAAGGTCCCGGCTTGATCCACGTCCGGGAGCCCAGAAGGCGTTCACTTTCACGAATCTCCGGGCGCAGCGCCAGCCCGAATGCACCGGTCACGCCGCAGTGCTCTTGCTCCGACAAATAAGGCCTCCGCGCCACAATGGATGGCACGTGAAGGGCCAGCGCGGTGTCGGGATGGCAGACCTGCAGGCTCCCCCATTTCACGCGCGGATGCTCCATGAAATAGCGGCCGACCAGGTCGTACTGGTTGCCTATGCCATTCGGCGTCTGCCGGTTTGAAACCAGGAGCAGGCGCGCGTTTTCGATCCCGCCGCAGGCCAACACAAAGGACCGTGCCTGGATCCGGAATCGCCTGTTTGGCGTACTGGCCACCTCGATGGAGCGAACCCATCTTCCCGAGGAGTCGGTGTCTAGCCGCAAGGCCGTGGCGTGCAGGAAAACCTGCACGTTTTTTGCCCTTTGCAGCCTGGCGCGCAATGTCGCCCCCAAATCCGGGACGGGACTGAGAAAGCATCGTTCGGAAAACAGTGGTCCGGTCATAGGCAGAGCCGCGGAGGCAGGCCATTCGGCTTGCAAGTCGTCGATGCCTAGCAAATCGGCGGCCGCCTCATAGTGAGGGAGGAGCGAGTTGCGATCGACAGGCCATCCGCTCATCGGTATCCAGGACCGAGGCTCGAAATCGGCGTGGTCCAGCATCTTGCACCACCCACCCCAACCAGCCCTGCCGGTACTTCCGCCGAACTGGCGGATCCTGCAAAGGTCCAGCGCCTCATAGGGTCTGCCTACAGAGCGGCCGCGCGACAGTCTTTGGCGCCAGTGTTCGTATGTCAGACCGCCGCTTTCGATGATGCATATGCGATGCCGTGTTCCTTCGAACTGCGAGGCGAGCGCCAAGCCCGCCGCACCCGCGCCCACGATGCACAGATCTGCCTCCAGGCAAGCGCCTTGGGGAACGCCGTCGCAATCCTCAATCATGGCGACGTTGAACGGACAGCAGGCGCGGCAAAATCGTCACCGGTAGGACCATACGGTCAGGTTCGTGAGGTCTGATCACTGGCGATCCGTTGTCCAAGCCTGATCCTCTTTGCCGCTTGCGAACGCAGTGCGGTGAAATTCGGCGCCACCAACGGGTAGTCAGGCGGCAAACCCCATTTCCTGCGATAGTCGGCCGGTGTCATTCCAAGCGATGCCAGATACCGCTTCAGCGATTTCATCCTGCGTCCATCCTCCAGGCTGATTATGAAATCCGGAGTCACCGATTTGCTGATTGGTACGGCGGGAACGACCTTTGGTTTGCTTTTTTCCGGGCCTCCCGCGAGGGCCTGCAAAGCGCGGCCGACATTTTCCACCAAATCCACCAGATCAGAAGGTGAGGCCCGGTTCCTGCTGACAAAGGCCGAAACAATCTTGGCAGTTGATTCCAGGTGATGGACGGGGTCAGTGGCCATGGATCCGCTCTCGACTGACGATGGTTATCGTCCGTGGCCAAATGCGGGGCCTGTTTGGATCACTCGTTTGCCGAACTTTCCAACATCAAATCGGGAGCAGATGCTCCTGATCCTCCCCGCCTTTGGAACCCTTCAATGGCATCCGCAGGGGCCATTTCTGTCAATTGCCCTTGGCGGCGCTGAATCCATCCAAAAGTGGTAACCGGCAGTGACAGCCAATGTGCCCCTCCATTGCCATCGCGACCCGTCGTGCTGCGGTTGCTTGACGTTTTCTTGAAGATCGCCAACATCGATGCGCCTTCTACACGACGGCGATTGAAATATCGGATGCACATTTCCGCATTCTTAGGCGTAGGCCATTTTAACAGCGGCCGACTGCTACACAATTACGATAGAGGCATGATGGCATTTATCTTTTTATTACTTTATATAAATCGAGATTTTACAGGTATAATCTCGTATCAAACTGTCATTAAATGTGTATGACTCGATCGTGATTGTGAATAAACTTTCTTCGAGAATCTGATTATTAAGTATGCGGGGGAGCTTGGATATCAGGAGACGATATGACCATTAAAGTTACAACTACGGCAAAGTTGCTGGTGGGGGCGTTCTTTGCTCTGGGAACCATAGGGATTTCCAATGCCGGCGCAGCCGGGGAGTCTGGCGTCCAGGTAAGCTCGCCTAGCGAGACCGGGGCCAAAGCTGGCGGCGCCGGTGAAACCGGCGGCAAGGCTGGCGGTGCTGGCGAGACCGGCGGCAAGGC
>NZ_AYWP01000040.1:0-42063 GCF_000502435.1 Mesorhizobium sp. LNHC232B00 | reverse complement strand
AGCAGCACGCCGCGGCCGCCATTGGCCTTCTGCAGCGCCGTCGCGCCGGCCTGGATCGACAGGCGGCCGGCGACTTCCGACATCGGCGCCAGCAGCGGCAGGCCGCCACGGTCGTCGGTCACGGTTTCGTAGGCGATCGCCGTCACGCCCGAAGCGAGCAGGCCCTTGGTCTGCTCCGGGTCTGGAGCCAGGTGAAGATAGGTGTACAGGATCTGGCCGTCGCGCAGCTGCACCCACTCATTGGGCTGCGGCTCCTTGACCTTGACGATCATGTCCGACTTGGCGAACACGTCGGCGGCGTTCTTGGCGATGGTGGCGCCGGCGGCACGGTAGGCGTTGTCGTCGGCGCCGATGCCGGCACCGGCGCCGGTCTCGACCAGCACTTCATGGCCATGGGCGACATATTCGCGAACCGCTCCGGGTGTGAGGCCGACGCGGTATTCGTGGTTCTTGATTTCCTTGGGGCAGCCGACGCGCATTTTTCTTCTCCTGATCCGGCCCCTTAGGGGCTCACTCCCTGTATGGACAGAGTGAACCATGAATCGGCCTGTAGGTGTTTGCGAATGCGCTTGCGTGAACCGGCATGTTTCGATAATCGTTGCGCAAAACAGCCGGATATTCGCAGGATTCACGAAAAATGCCGCTCGACAGGATTGATATCGCCATTCTCGAGAGTTTGCAGAAGGATGGCCGGATACCCAACGCGGCGCTTGCCGAGAAGGTTGGCCTGTCGCAATCCGCCTGTTCGCGGCGGCTTGATAATCTGGAGAAGTCCGGAACCATTCGCGGCTACCACGCCCGGCTTTCCAATGCAGCGCTCGGCCATCAGATGACGGCGATCGTGCATATATCGCTGTCAGGGCAGTTCGAGAAGACGCTGTCGGATTTCGAGGCGGCGATCAAGCGTTGCCCCAACGTGCTGTCCTGCCACCTGATGTCGGGCGAATATGACTACATCCTGCGCATCGCGGCGAAGGACCTCGTCGACTATGAGCGCATCCACAAGGAATGGCTGTCGGCCATGCCGCATGTGACCAAGATCAACTCGTCATTCGCCTTGCGTGAGATCGTCGATCGGACAGCCATGGGCATGAAGCCGGAAATGGCCTAGCGCCAAAGGCACACCCGGACGTCCTTGCCGACATAGCATGCGCCTTCGCGGCGAAGGTCGCCCCAATCTCCGGGTTCACCGTGCGTTGCCCGAACGTCCGAGTTCCCATAGCCTTCCCAAAGATCACCGTCCTTGTATACGACGGCCCAGTAATCCTTGGACATTTCACCGGCCCCGCTGTTCGTATCGGGATAGTCGATACCTGCAAAAACTTGCCGAGGCCCCTGGATATTAAAACCGCCGCCCCTCTCGATTTGATAGGAGCATCTTCCGGATATGCGTGTCTGACCGTTAACAGCAAGCAGGCAGCGGCCCCATTTATAACCGCTCGGCAAACGATGCCGTGGTTGCGCATGCAAGGGCGAAACGGAAAACGCAATTGCAAGGGCAGCCGCTACAGTTCGTCCGATCATCGTGTCACTCGTCGTGAACCGGTCTCATTTCCCAAACAGGTTTTTACACCTCCGTCACGATCCGATCCATCGGGACGTCGTGCGGCTGCGGATAGATCGTGGCGATGCGCTGCAGTTCGTAGCCGACGCCGATGACCAGCGGCTTGAACGGCATGGCGGCCAGCGTGCGGTCGAAGAAGCCGCCGCCATAGCCCAGGCGATAGTTTGCCGGATCGATGCCGACGATCGGCGAGATGACGATGTCGGGCAGCACCGGATCGCCCTCGGCCGGGATCGGGATGTTCCAGACGCCCTTTTCCAGCCGGTCGCCCGGTTTGTAGGCGCGGAAGATCAGCGGCTGTCCTTTCTCGATGACAATCGGCAGAGCGGTGCGGCCGCCACGCTCATTGACGGACGCCACCCATGGCCGCAAGTCCGGTTCGCCGCGAAACGGCCAGTAGAGGCTGACCATGCGCCCGGTGATGTCGCCGATGATCGCGTCGAGCCCATCTGCGATGCGTTGCGACATGGCCGTTCGCTCGTCGGCCGAAACCGCGAGTCGGGCGGTGATCAGCCGTTCGCGCTCGGCCTTGCGCCAGCGCCTCACATCGATCCAGTCGGATAGCGGCGCTCGGAACTCCGGGTCGAGTTCGTGCATGAAGCAAGGCGGCGAGGAGTACTGCGCCGGACCCGGGTCGTCATGATCATTGGCCATGCGTTACCTCGTAAGCGTGTTCGATGACGCTATACCTCGCGACACGATACAACATGTGCATTCACGACATGCAACGACGAGTCCCGGGCACTGTCCTTCTGTTGCTGCATTGCACAAAAATACCTACGTCTGGGCTAGTAATCTAGCTGTCAGGGTGAACGAAATGAGCCAAGCCAGCCATCATGTCGTCGTTGTCGGCGCGGGTTTCGGCGGCCTCGAATTCACCCGTGCGCTCGCCGGCGCCCCGGTGCGCATCACCATGATCGACAAGCGCAACCATCATCTGTTCCAGCCGCTGCTCTACCAGGTGGCGACGACGGCACTGGCGACCTCCGAGGTTGCCTGGCCGATCCGCCATCTGCTGCGCAAGCGCAAGGACGTGACGACGCTGCTCGCCAATGTCACAGGGGTCGACCGCCCCGGCAAGCGCGTGCTGCTCGATGACGGCAGCGCCATCGCCTACGACACGCTGGTGCTCGCCACCGGTGCCCGCCACGCCTATTTCGGTCACGATGAGTGGGAGCCGTTCGCTCCAGGCCTGAAGACGCTGGAGGACGCCACCACCATTCGGCGGCGCATTCTCCTGGCCTTCGAACAGGCAGAACGGGAGACCGATCCCGCCAAACGCCAGGCGCTGCTGACCGTCGCAATCGTTGGCGGTGGGCCGACCGGCGTGGAGCTGGCCGGTACCATCGTCGAACTGGCGCATGACACGCTGCGGGGCGAGTTCCGCAACATCGACACGCGGCAAACGCGCGTGGTGCTGATCGAGGCCGGTGACCGCATCCTGGCCAATTTCGCGCCAAAACTCTCCGATTACGCCAGCAAGGCGCTCGAACGGCTTGGCGTGACCGTCGAGCTTGGCCGGGCCGTGACGCGCTGCGACGCCGAAGGTGTTGTGTTTGGCGACAAGCAGCTGGCGGCCCGAACGATCCTGTGGGCAGCCGGCGTTGCCGCTTCGCCAGCCGCCGAATGGCTGGGAGCGAAGGCGGACCGCGCGGGCAGGGTGCTCGTCGAGCCCGACCTCAGTGTGCCCGGCAGCCCCGAGATTTTCGTCATCGGCGACGCCGCGCTTGTGCTGCGGCCCGATGGACGGCCGGTACCCGGCGTGGCGCCTTCCGCCAAGCAGGAGGGCCGACATGTTGCGGCCACCATCAAGGCCAAGCTCGGTGGTGACACGGCAGCGCGTCCTTTCCGCTACAAGCATGCCGGCGATCTGGCGACGATCGGCAAACGCGCCGCCGCGATCGATTTCGGCTGGATCAAGCTCACGGGCTGGCTCGCCTGGTGGCTGTGGGGAATTGCGCACATCTATTTTTTGATCGGTTTCCGCAACCGGCTTGCGGTTTCCCTGAGCTGGCTATGGATCTACGCCACAGGCCAGCGCAGCGCCCGGCTGATCACCCAGGGCGACGACGACAAGACCTGATTTTCTTCACTGCTCCCTTCATCCGCGCGTCATCTGTTGCTGATTGGCTGGCGCTCCAATGCACGCGACTTCTTGAATGGACTTGAGCCGATTTCAGCGCGAAGTTCGCTTCGGGGCAGGGCTTGTTACGTCGAACTAGGAGAAAACATGTCGCAGCTGCTCCATCCCGTCTCTCGTCGTGGTCTCCTCGCGGGCGCCGCCGCCACAGGGGCGCTGATCATGCTCCATCCCTTCTCCGCCCGCGCTCAAGCCAACCAGGCGCATCTTCGGATCATGGAAACCACCGACATCCATGTGAACGTGCTGCCTTATGATTACTACGCCGACAAAGCCAACGACACGATGGGCCTGTCGCGCACGGCATCGCTGATCGACGCGGTGCGCAAGGAAGCCGTCAATTCGATGCTGATCGACAATGGCGACCTGCTGCAGGGCAACCCGATGGGCGACTACATCGCCTATGAGAAGGGCCTGAAGGATGGCGATCTGCACCCGATCATGAAAGGCATGAACCTGCTCGGCTATGAGTGCTCGACGCTCGGCAACCACGAGTTCAACTATGGCCTGTCGTTCCTGGACAAGGTGCTGGCCGGCGCCAACTTTCCCTTCGTCTGCGCAAACCTGATCCGGGGCACCCAACTTGCCGCGAACCCACGCGACGACAAGCTCTACCTCAAGCCGTATGTGATCCTCGACAGGAAGATCGAGGACGGTTCGGGCGCCGAGCACTCGATCAAGATCGGCATCATCGGTTTCGTACCGCCGCAGATCATGGTCTGGGATCTCAAGAATCTCGAAGGCAACGTCAAGACGCGCGACATCGTCGAGACGGCCAAGGCCTGGGTGCCGCAGATGAAGGAGGAAGGCGCCGACATCGTCATCGCGCTCTCGCATTCCGGCATTGATGTGCAGCACGGCGACATGATGGAGAACGCCTCGTTCTTCGTCGCCGGCGTCGACGGCATCGACGCGGTGTTCACCGGTCACCAGCACCTGGTGTTCCCCGGCAAGAAGGATTTCCAGGCGCTCGAAGGCGTCGACACGCAAAAAGGCACGCTGCAGGGCAAACCCGCCGTCATGGGCGGTTTCTGGGGCTCGCATATGGGGCTGATCGACCTGATGCTGGAGCGCGACGGATCGAAATGGAAGGTTGTTTCGGCGACATCCGAGGCGCGGCCGATCTTCGAGCGCGTCGACAACAAGAACAAGCCGACTGTTCCCGACGACAAGCGTGTCATCGCCGCACTCGAACAGGACCATCAGGCGACCCTGGCCTATGTGCGCCGTCCCGTCGGCAAGACGTCCGCGCCGCTCTATTCCTATTTCGCGCTGGTCGCCGACGATCCGTCGGTGCAGGTCGTCAGCCAGGCGCAGACCTGGTACCTCAGGGACATTCTCAAGAGCACGCAGTGGAAGGATGTGCCGCTGCTGTCGGCCGCCGCACCCTTCAAGGCCGGCGGGCGCAACGGCGCCGACTACTATACCGACGTGCCGGCCGGCGATATCGCCATCAAGAACGTCGCCGACCTCTATCTCTATCCCAACACCGTGCGGGCTGTCGAAATCACTGGCGCCGAGGTCAAGGAATGGCTGGAAATGTCGGCCGGCATCTTCAACCGGATCGAGCCGGGCAAGGCCGACCAGGCGCTCATCAACACCGACTTCCCGTCCTACAATTTCGATGTCATCGACGGCGTCACCTACAAGGTCGACCTGTCGCAGCCGCCGAAATACGACGCCAAGGGCGGCGTCGCGAATGCCGGCGCCAATCGCATCGCCGACTTGATGTTTGGTGGCAAACCAATTGATCCCAATCAGAAATTCGTCGTCGCCACCAACAATTACCGCGCCGGCGGCGGCGGCAATTTTCCCGACATCAATGCCTCGAAGATCATCTACGAGGCGCCGGACACCAATCGCGACGTCATCGTCCGCTATATCGTGAGCGAGGGCACGATCAACCCGTCGGCCGACGGCAACTGGTCGTTCGCGCCGCTGCCCGGAACCAGCGTCGTCTTCGAGACCGGCGTCAAGGCCAAGGATTTCATCGCCGATGTGAAATTGCTGAAGATCGAACCGGCGGGCGAGGGTGAAGCCGGATTTGCCAGATATCGCATACTGCTCTGATAGGGCCATTTGAGGCGTTCCAGGCCACGCCGCCGTGTGCGGCGTGAAGCCATGTCATGACGAGATCCGGCGCATCCGTGGAAATGCCGCCGGAATAGCCGTCCGGCAACTGGTCGATGAGCTGTGGGTCGTCCAGTCCTTCCGAAAAGCCGCCGCCCGAATAAGGGCCGAGCAGGTAGACCTGTGTATCGACGGCCTGCATGCGGTCGAGAAACCGGTTGGGCCAACCCCACATCCATTTCGCGATATTGATCGGGATGAGCAATGTCCCCTGGCGGCAAGCATCCGGGACATAACCGCTCCAGCCCAATGCGGCGTATCGTGCGATGCACTGCGTGAGCGACGCGCGGCTCAGTGTATGCATGTCCGCAGCGCCGCCTTGACCGCGGCAATCGGCTTGTCGCCGCCACAGACTGTCCCGGCCCTCGCGTCAGGCGGTTATCGAGCACGCGCAGCGAGTTCCTCGAAAAAGACCTTTAGCGAACGCGGTTCATGCCCGAGTATCGCGCGTAGAGTCAGCGGATTACCGAGCAGGTTGTAGTGGTCGTAATGCTCGAACATAGTCCTTTGACCTGGACCAACTTCGCCGAGCACACCTGGATCACGGCGCTCCCTGATCTCCCGCCCGAGGACCTCACCCAACAGAGTGACCACATCGTGACGATTGTGCCACCCGGGCGCGCATAGCTCGAATGTACCGTAAAGCAGACGATCCTCGGTTAGGGCAATGGCGGCGACCTCCGCGATGTCACGATAGTCTACAAGAGAGAAACGGGTCTCGGCCGACCAGGGCTCGGCCAGCACGCCGGTTTCGATGACCTTCGGCCAGAATGCCTCATAATTCTGATAAAAGCGGGATGGGTGAAGGAAGGTGTATTCCAGCTTCGAAGTCAGAATCGCTTCCTCGACCGGGGCTTTCGCTATGTGGTTGCCCAGCACGGAAAGTACCGGATGGATGACAGACGAGAATACAAGCCGACGGACACCTGCGCGGATCGCGGCGTTGACCAAGCCTTTGCCGACTTCGGCTTCCTCGGCCATGAACGCAGGCGCGATGTAGAACACAGCTTCGATATCTTTCAGAGCTGCGTCCAAGCTGGCCCGGTCCCGAAGGTCGCCGACAGCCGTTTCCGCGGCACCATGCTCTCGTACTTGAGCAATTTCTTCCGGCTTTCGCACAAAGCCGCGCACACGGGCGTTACGCTGGGCGAGAGCCGGGATGACATTGCCGGCAAATCGGCCGGCAGCGCCAACAGCAAGAATCGTCATCGTTATCTCCTGTGTTTTTTCTCGTCTCCTGAGGTTTCGCGTTCCCTGGTCCAGGGTCACCTGCTCCAATAGATTGTTGTGCATCCCAAGCGGTCAAGACGACCGCTGCCGCAGCAGATCGGGCACGGTGGGTCGAGAGCTTAGCGTGGTCGCAAGTGACCTATCGCAACAGCTTTTGCGGGCCTTGGATGGGGCGCGGCGGCTTTTGGAGCCCGGCGACGGAAGTTTCAAAGCGCTTCGCCGGAAAAGCGCATGGCGCTTTTCCTTGGGAATTACGTAAAACAAAGAGATAGGTCTCCGTTTCCGTGAAACGGTGAAATGCTCTAAGCCTTGTAGACCACCTGGCGCACGTCGATGTAGCTGGCACGAAAGCCGGCTTCGCAATAATGCAGGTAGAACTCCCATAGTTTCTTGAAGCGATCGTCGAAGCCGAGCGGCACGATCTTCTCCCACGATACCCAGAAGCGCTGCCGCCATTCGGCGAGCGTGCGCGCATAGTCATCGGGAAACACGCGTTCGCGCAAATGCGCAAGGCCATGATCCTTGCCGAGCGCTTTCAGGATCGACGGCGTCGGCAGCATGCCGCCCGGAAACACATAGCGCTGGATGAAATCCGGCCTGGCACGATAGGTGTCGTAGGCGGATTCGTTGATGGTGATGATCTGCAGCCCCGCGGTACCGCCGGGCTTCAGGCAGGCCTTCATCTTGCCGAAGAACACCGGCCAATATTTCTCGCCGACCGCCTCGAACATCTCGATGGACGCAATGCGGTCGTAAGTGCCTGTTTCGTCGCGATAATCCTGCAATTTGATGTCGACCTTGTCGGCAAGTCCAGCCTTGGCGATGCGCGCCTTGGCGAAGTCGTGCTGCTCGCGGCTGATGGTCAGCCCGGTAACCCGGCAACCGATCTCGCGCGCGGCGAATTCGGCAAAGCCGCCCCAGCCGCAGCCGATCTCCAGCACGTGATCCTTGCGGCCGATGCCGATATCCTTGGCTAGCGCCCGATATTTGGCGGCCTGCGCGCTCTCCAGATCGTTGGCGCCGTTGGCATAGAGCCCCGAGGAATAGGTCATGCTCGGGTCGAGCCACTCCTTGTAGAAGGCGTTGCCGAGGTCGTAATGCGCCGAGATATTGCGTTTCGAACCGGTGCGTGTGTTCTCATTGAACCAGTGGCGGATGCGCTGGATCGTATTGATCAGCCAGCTCGCGCCGCCGGCGACCTTCTCGCCAAGGGCCGAGTTGACCACGAACAGTTCGAGGAAACTGGTCACATCAGGGCTTTCCCAGTCGCCGTCCATGTAGGATTCGGCAACGCCGATCGTGCCGCCGGAAAAGGCGCGGCCCGGCAGGCGCCAGTTCTTGAGCACCAGTTCGGCGTCGGGACCTGGTCCCTTGCCTCCGACCAGGACGGAGCGCCCATCCGGCATCCTGACTTTCAGCGAACCGCGCGGCAGGTTCATCGCCGCCGACAGCACCAGGCGCGCCTTGGCCGGCAGGCCCTTGACGATCTCGGCGAAATTGAACTCGTCGAGCCTGACCGCTTCGGCAGGCATCGTGCCAGACTGTTCGTTGTGACCCATGTCCCGCCCCTGGACTTCCGCGATGCCGGCTGACAATTGCCGGTTCCGTTTCTTGCGGTTCATCGCCGGGTTCGGACGTTGCCTGATCCCCGGATCAGCCACGTACGGATCCGAACAAAAGCGCATCCCTCGAACAGAGTTTCGGCGCTTCCCAGTGAATCCCTGCGACAATCTTCCACGTCATCGCCGGGAACTTCAAGAGGCAAGCTGCGAGCTGGGCTGTGCCACGTGCGCCGGCGGATGTCGAACATATCAAAACGCCTATCGTCCACACCGTGCTTGTGCGATAGCTTTAACCATGCGTTATGTAATCGTCATTGCCGCCATCGCATTCTTCCTGATCTGGGACGGCCTGTACAATCAGGGCCACTACCTCGACCTCTCGGTCAGGGAGCTCAATCACGCCGTCCGCTATGTCACCGGCAAAGCCTGATACCTTCCAGAGGCAGTAGCCCGCGCTGTGCGCGGTGTGCGGCGGCCGAAGCGCGTCGCATGGACGCGTGGCGCCGTGAACGGTTGACGCGAAGAGACCGCCGTCACAAAAGACCCCGCATTCAGATCGAGGAGGCGGGATTGATCCGGCATATCGTTTTCTTCAGCGCGCGGCGCAAAGAGGATGTGGAGGCGGTGCGTACCGGGCTGCTGGCGCTGGGCAACATTCCCCATTCCAGTCTCTTCGAGGTAACCCTCAACACCAAGGTCGACCCGCTGTCCGACGAGATCGATGTCGTCGTCTATGCGGAGTTCGCTGACGACGCGGCGCTGGCCGCCTACAAGGCGCACCCGCTCTACGCGCAGACCACCAGCAAGGTCAGACCCTTGCGCGAGTTGCGCTATTCCGCCGACGTCGTGGCCGGGAGCTGATCCAGGGCCTGTTCCAGCCGGTGCCTTTTTCGACGCCCCACGAAATAGCCGGGTAGCACATGAAGGCCGCCGGGCAGATTGTCGGCTTTCCGCCAGGCCTGCAGTTCCGCCAGCACGATGCTGAAATGGCCTTGCATGGCCGCTTTCAGCGCGCCGCGCACCGTCAGATAGCTGAGGATCGACTCGTAGCCGCTTGATCGGTAATCGGGACAGCGGCCGACGAAATCGTCCAACCCATTGATATAACCGGCATGGGTGCGCGAGATCGAGTTCGCCGACCGGTATTTGAGGACGTCGGTGGCCGTGCCGAAGGCGATGCGATGCTGTCTCGCCAGGCGCAGCAGCAACTCCCGGTCCTGATGGCGGCGCAGATCCGGATCGTAGCCCCCGACCGCGTCGAAGGCCGCGCGGCGAACCGTGACGGTCGAGTTGGTCAGCGGAATGCAATGGCAGAGCAGAAGCTGCCGCAGTGTCTCGCTATCGGGGGTAAGGCGGGGCAATCGGTGTATTCGTTCGCCGCGGTCCGAAATGTCGCTGAAGCCGTCGATGGTGCAGGCGACGTCCGGGTTCTCGTCGAAGAATGTGATCAGCCTGTCCACACGCCCGGGGCGGAAGGCGTCATCCGAATCTAGAAAAGCGATGAGCGGTGCGCTGGACAATGCCGCGCCCTGGTTGCGAGCTTGGTTGGCACCGGCCGCTACCGGTATGCGGCGCCATTTCAGGCGCACATCGTCGAGCGAGGCCAGATAGCTTTCGGTGCTGTCCGTCGATCCGTCATCTATCACCACCAGTTCGATATCGGTTCGCGCGGTGCAAAGCACGGATGCCAGCGTGCGCGGCAGGCTTTCACGGCGATTGCGGGCAGGCACGACCACGGCAAGACGAGGCGTGCCGACAAGGCCCGCTTCCATCGCAAGATTGGTCGGCAGGACTGTCATGGCCGGAACTCGTGCATGGTGGTGCGGGTGCAGCCGAAGTCCGCCTTGAAGGGTTCGTCGCCGATGGTGAAATCGAAGGCTTTGCCGCCCTCGGCGGCCCAGGCCGCCATGACCTGGTCAAGCATCACGCGGCCCGGAGAATGGCGCGCATGGGCGCGATAGTCGCAGGCCAGTAGGATGTAGCGAAAGCAGTCGCCGTCGACCAAGCCGAAGACAATAGCGACCGGACCATCCTTCGAAGCGAGGCGATAGGTTCGTGCAAGGCCGGAGCGTGCGCCGTTCGTAGCGACATCGATGTAGAATTCGAGGCCGTGCGGCGTTTGCATCGGATCATCCGGGAAGCGCCCGGCGCGGAAGTCGCGCGCTGCAACCAGGGCCTGACGCACACTGTCGGGCCCGACCAGCTCCAGCTTCAGCCCGCCAGCTTCGGCAAGCCTGCGCGCCTTACGGTCAAGGCTTCCGGCGCCGCGGCAGCCAAGGTTGGTTTTGCGCCATTCGGCATAGGGAAAGCCGTAGCGCACGGCATGCGCGCCGAAATCGAGCGCGGACGGCTCGGATCCCAGCAACTGGCGCCATTGATGCAGATGGCTGTGATGAACAGGTCCAATTCTCAAATCCGCATGGTGCCCAAGGACATCGCGAAAATGCCGCCTGGTTTGTACGCCGACTGTCACGCCCCTGGCCACGATCGGACAGGCATAATCGGTGACGCCCAGGAAGGCATATTCGATCGCCCGATCGCAGCGCCGCACCAGCGGAACCACCAGTTGGAGTTCGCCGTCGCTGTCGCGGCCGGTGATCACCAGCGGCTCGGCGCCATGCGCCGGAGCGATGTTGCGGTAGAAAGCCGTGAGCCAGTCGGGATGCTGGAAGGCCGATGCCGATGCGCCGCAGAACAGCCGCCGGTATTCCACCGAGCCGAAATCGAAGCTGTCGGACGCCTCGATCACGATCGGCCGATCCGAGATCGGATGTCCTGGCGCGGCGCGGTCAAGCACGCTTCAGCCCCGTGAAAAGTCTCCTGAACGCCTGTTGCGGGAGAAGGGCGGGGTCGTCGAGGCCGATGCGGCCGCCGGCCGGCAGGTCCACGGCCCGCAAGGCGGCGTACAGCCTGTCCTCGGAAAGCTTCTGGGTTTCGACCCGTCCGGGGTGCGTTTCCCGATAGATCGTGCCGTGGGAGCCGTGCGCCGGATTGGTGTTGATCTCGAAGATTTGCGGATGCCCGTCGACCAGCGAGAAGTCGGCCCGCCCATAATCGATGCCGGCGAGTTCGAATGCCCGGCGCAGCACGTCTTCATAAAGGTTGCCAACGACGAACCGGCGCTCGTTTTCGAGGAATGTCGTCAACATGGGATGGGCAAGCAGACGCTGCTTGTCCTGCACGTCCTTGGCCGCCCAGCGGAAATCGACGACATTGTGATGGGCGATCAGCCGATCGCCGACGCGATAGGTGGCAAAGCGCTGCCAGACGCCGGGGCTGACCTCCTGGCCGGCATACTCGATCACCAGCTT
This sequence comes from Mesorhizobium sp. LNHC232B00, assembly GCF_000502435.1. Taxonomy (NCBI): domain Bacteria; kingdom Pseudomonadati; phylum Pseudomonadota; class Alphaproteobacteria; order Hyphomicrobiales; family Phyllobacteriaceae; genus Mesorhizobium; species Mesorhizobium sp. LNHC232B00. The sequence continues at coordinate 30,126 of NZ_AYWP01000040.1, read as the reverse complement.
GCCGGCCAGCGGTATGCCGTTCGCTTTCATCCGGCTCAGCGCCGCCTCGAGCGCCGGCTGGTCCGCAATCAGCTCGAAGTCCGCGGAAAGGTGATCGAATTCGTTGCGGATGAATACCGGAAAGGCGTTCGGACGCGGCTGGCTTTCGCAACGCCAGGCCGAGAAGCAGTTGATGCCGGCCGCGTGCAGGGCTTTCAGCAGATCATGACGGCCAAGCACACGGGCGGGATGATTGAGAACGTGTGCCCCGCCGCGCTCGAGCCGATTGGCGACCCCGGCGGCCAATGCGATCTCGAAGTGCGAAAGCCGCTCGTGATCCGTGAAGACCCAGGTGCCGGAGCGCAGCTCCTTCTGCCGAAAGAGGCGCTCGTAGCTCCAGTGGCGTGCGTTGCCCAACTGGCGGATCAGATGGCGAACGGTATAGCCGTGGCTGCGCGTGGTGACGAAGTTGATCAACCGCCATCCGGCGAGCCGCCGTCCTCCTGCAAGGTGAGAACACCGGCCGGCTGCCGTGATCCGTTCACCGAGCCTGCGAGGACCGAAGCATAAAGGGCAAGGTTGAGCGCCACCGCCGAATCCAGCGAGAAATCCCGTACGCGCCGGCGCCCTCGCGCGATGAGGGTGTTCCTTTCCTCGCTATCGGCAAGCAACCGAAGCGTCAGGTCGGCGAGCGCTTCGCGCCGTCCTTCCGGTACCAGCGCCAATGCCTCTGGACGACCGGCGACGTCGGTCACGCCGCCGACGCCATAGGCGACCACCGGTACTTCCGCCGCCATCGCTTCGAGCAGGACGCTGCCGAACACTTCGCGCCGGGAGGGCAGGATCATGACGTCGGAGATCTTGAGTGCCTTCTTGACCTCGGCTGGCGAGACGAATCCGGTGATTGCCCAGCAGCCTGGCCTGGAGATCGCGGCGAGCGCCGCTTCAAGCTTTCGGCGGTCGGGACCGTCCCCGCAGATCAGCAGGAACACATTTTTCCCTGACAGGCGCTCGACGAGCGCGGGCAGGTCCTGCCAACCCTTTTCACCGCTGATGCGGCCGATAAAGCTGACGATTGGCCGTTCGTCCGGGATGCCGTGCTCACGGCGAAAGGCCCGAAGCAACCCAGGTGCGACTGGACGGAGGAACGCTTCGACATCAACCGCATCGGGGATCACCTCGATGCGCGAGGCATCGAGCCCCAGCTCCGAGGCCGCGCTCCTGCCATATGTATCTGTGAGCACGACGACCCGATCGGCCGACCTCAAAGCCAGGCGTTCGAGCCACCGGGTGACGTCGTAAGATTTGCCCTTGAGCCGAAGCGCGCTCTGAAGCCCAGACCAGAGCGGCGTGTTCATCGAAACGACATGCGGTATCCTCAGCCTGCCGACAATGACGGCGATGATCCTGCACCAGACCGAGTGGTTGAAATGGATGTGGACCACATCGTAGCGGCGTCGGGCTCGAAGAAGCTCCGGGATCGCGCCCAGAAACCAGCTGAAGCAGAGCATCGGCCCGGCCAGGAACTCGGGCAGCCGGAAGCCTGTGCATGTCACCCGCATGGTCGCGGATATCCGCACATGCCTTGGGCTGCCTGGAATGTAGCTGGTCAGAACCGTCTGGGTCGCGCCGGCCTTGTCCATGGCTTGTGCGATCGTCCATGTCTGGTTCTGCAATCCGCCGACAGGATCGAACGCGATCGGCCAGTTGCCTGGTCGATAGAAATGCGGTGTGATCCGCAAGATCCTGAGCATGCCGTTGCCCGCCATTCGTCGTTCCAGCCATGCACGCAGGGCAATGGGCGCCATTCGACGTCGAATCGCGACGTCACGACAGTCGTCCAAGACGGAATTCGCAGCATCCCCCATGCGGGGGATATCCTTACGTGAAATACTTTCGCTGCAGAAGAGAAAAGCGGGCGGCCATTTCTGGTGGTTTTTGCCATGCTCTGGCGCCAGGGCGCGCAATCACGTCTTGAACGGCTATACGGAATGATGCACATCGCGCCTGCATGACCCGTTCCACAGCCGCCGGAATTCATCCGCTCGACCATCTGGTGCTGCCGACGCGGAGCCTCGACATGGCGCGCGCCCGGCTCACTGCGCTGGGCTTCGTCGTCGCTCCCACCGGCATCCATCCCTTTGGAACGGAGAATTGCTGCGTTTTCCTCGCCGACGGCACCTATCTGGAGCCGCTCGCGATCGGCAGCGAACAAATAGCATTTGACGCGGCCGCCGAGGGCAATGCCTTCGTCACCCGCGACCGCATCTATCGCGACAGCCGCGGCGACGAGGGGTTTTCTGCGGTGGTTCTGGGCACCGACAATGCCGATGCCGACCACGCGCGCTATGTGGAAACCGGCCTCTCGGCGGGCGACACGCTGAGCTTTTCGCGCGCTTTCACCGACACGGCGGGCAAAAGCGATACCGCGTCATTCAAGCTCGCCTTTGCTTCGAGCCGCGGCGCAAAGGATGCTTTTCTTTTTGCCTGCCAGCGGATCAACGCACCGAAAGTGGATCGCGCGGCCTTGCAGGCCCACCCCAATGGGGCCACCGGCATTGTGGAAGTGGTGGCGGTCAGCGACCGACCTGACGAGCAGCGTCGCCTGATCTCCGTGGCGGTGGACGATCCCGCCGCCATTGGGCAGGAGGGTGCGTTCCGCCTGCCGAATGCAGTTTTGAACGTCCTCGATCCCGCGTCTTTCACTGCCCGCTTCGGCATTCCGGCTGGCATGCCCACCGAACTTCGGTTCGCCGCGGTCGTCTTTGCGGTCCGCGATGCCGATGCCGTTTCAAGGCTGCTTGCAGCCAACGCCGTCCCGCACGATATAGCGGGCAATGATATTGTCGTGCAGCCGGCATCAGGCCAGGGCGCGGCTTTCATCTTCCGGGAGATCCCATGAACAAGCCCCCCAATTCGATGGCGCCCAATTCGGCGGTAACCGTCGGCAACGTCGTTTTCGACAACAAGGCGGCCTTGGCGCTGATCGCCGGACCGTGCCAGTTTGAATCGCGTCAGCATGCTTTCGACATGGCCGGTGCGCTCAAGGAATTGACCGGCAAGCTCGGCATAGGCCTCGTCTACAAGACCAGTTACGACAAGGCCAACCGCACCTCGCTGTCGGCGACGCGCGGCGCCGGCATGGAGGCAGCACTCCCTGTCTTCGACGAACTGCGCAAGGAATTCTCGCTTCCCGTGCTGACCGATGTCCACACCGAGGAGCAGTGTGCCATCGTCGCGCCGCATGTCGATGTGCTGCAGATTCCGGCCTTCCTGTCGCGCCAGACCGATATGCTGGTCGCCGCCGCCAGGACCGGCAAGGTGATCAACGTCAAGAAGGGGCAGTTCCTCGCGCCCTGGGACATGAAGAACGTGGTCGCCAAGATCACCGGTTCCGGTAACCCCAATGTCTTGACCACCGAGCGCGGCGCCTCGTTCGGCTACAACACGCTGGTGTCCGACATGCGCGCTCTGCCCATCATGGCCGAGATCGGCGCGCCGGTGATCTTCGATGCCACGCATTCGGTGCAGCAGCCGGGCGGGCAGGGCGGGTCTTCGGGTGGCGAGCGGCGTTTCGTCGAGACCTTGGCCCGCGCGGCGGTTGCTGTCGGCGTTGCCGGCGTCTTCATCGAGACCCACCAGGATCCGGACAATTCGACCTCTTCCGACGGCCCCAACATGGTGCCGCTGAAGGACATGCCGGCACTCCTGGAGCGTTTGATGGCGTTCGACCGCATCGCCAAGGGCCGCTGAGGCGGCGCTTCTCGTCGGTGGCAAGATTGCTGCCTATCGCGTCAACATGAAGGTGACCTTCATTCTCGCGGAGTGATCGGCCGACACCGTAAAAACCCGGGAACTTTCGCCCGCCTCCGTCATTGTCGAAGCAGAGTTTGACGACAATGAGGAGCACATCATGACAACTCAAACAGGCCACACCCAAGCCATTGCCGCTTCGCGCGTCATCGGCACAACAGTTTACAATACCGCGGGCGACAGCATCGGCAGCATCGAGGACGTCATGCTCGACAAGACCTCGAACGGCATCATGTTCGCAGTCATCGGTTTTGGCGGTTTTCTCGGCATGGGCGAGAAGTATCATGCCATTCCTTGGGCAAGTCTCGATTATGATCAGGACAAGGGCGGCTATGTCGTGCCCTTCTCCAAGGAACAGCTGAAAGCGGCGCCCGCCTATTCGATCGATGAATTGACCGGCGAGGATGGCGAGCGCGCGCGCGACGCATCCTACGAGTATTACAACGTCAAGCCATACTGGCATTGATGTGACAAAAAAGGGCCTCGCTTCGGCGGGGCCCTTTTTGATTCAACGCAAGGCCCGATGGGCTTGCCGGGCCTTCGGGGCTATTGGTTGATGCTCAAGGCCGGCAAAGGCGCGACTGCCTTTGGCGGTGACTGCTGGTTGTCGCACGACGTCAGGAACGCCGCCGCGATCAGGAACAAACTCACGATACCGCTCAACTCGGACATGGCGAAACTCCTCCTGTTTCGCCCCGCGCTTCGAAACCATATCTCGAAACGGGCGTCTGGCAGCATGACTTATGATGACAGGAATTTGCGCTTCGTGAATCAGGCGGGCCGCACTATTTGGCCATGGCCCGATTGCCTTTTGCGGCGCTTTGGCTAAGACGGGCGCGACCTTTCTTCATATCAATCGGGGACATCGCAATGACCGCCATCGTCGATATTGTCGGGCGTGAAATCCTGGACAGCCGTGGAAATCCAACCGTCGAGGTCGACGTCGTGCTCGAAGACGGCTCGATGGGCCGCGCCGCGGTGCCCTCGGGCGCATCGACCGGCGCCCATGAGGCCGTCGAGCTGCGCGACGGCGGCGCCCGTTATCTCGGCAAGGGCGTGCTCAAGGCCGTCGAAGCGGTCAATGGCGAGCTGTTCGAGGCGATCGGCGGCATGGAAGCCGAAAACCAGATCCACATCGACCAGACCATGATCGAACTTGACGGCACGCCCAACAAGAGCCGGCTCGGCGCCAACGCCATCCTCGGCGTGTCACTGGCGGTTGCGAAGGCGGCGGCCGATGCCTCCGGCCTGCCGCTCTACCGTTATGTCGGCGGAACCAAGGCACATATCCTGCCGGTGCCGATGATGAACATCATCAACGGCGGCGCGCATGCCGACAATCCGATCGATTTCCAGGAATTCATGATCCTGCCGATCGGCGCGCCGACGCTGCGCGAAGGCGTGCGCTGGGGCTCGGAAATCTTCCATACGCTCAGGAAGAAGCTGAAGGACGCCGGCCACAACACCAATGTCGGCGACGAGGGCGGCTTTGCCCCGAACCTGAAGAGCGCGCCGGTTGCACTCGATTTCATCATGGAATCGATCGAGAAAGCCGGCTTCAAGCCGGGTGAGGAGATCGCGCTCGGCCTCGACTGCGCCGCGACCGAGTTCTTCAAGGACGGCAATTACGTCTATGAGGGCGAGAAGAAGACGCGCGATCCCAAGGCACAGGCCAAGTATCTCGCCAAGCTCGCCGCCGACTATCCGATCATCTCGATCGAGGACGGCCTTGCCGAGGACGACTGGGAAGGCTGGAAGTATCTGACGGACCTGATCGGCAAGAAGACGCAGCTGGTCGGCGATGACCTGTTCGTCACCAACACGGCGCGGCTGCGCGACGGCATCCGCATGGGCGTCGCCAATTCGATCCTGGTCAAGGTCAACCAGATCGGCTCGTTGACGGAAACGCTCGACGCCGTCGAGACCGCGCACAAGGCCGGCTATACCGCCGTCATGTCGCACCGCTCCGGCGAAACCGAGGATTCGACGATCGCCGATCTCGCTGTCGCCACCAACTGCGGACAGATCAAGACGGGGTCGCTGTCACGTTCGGACCGCATGGCCAAGTACAACCAGCTGATCCGCATCGAGGAAGAACTCGGCAAGCAGGCGCGCTACGCCGGCAAGTCGGTCGTTAAGGGCTGATCCGGAACGCGCGGGTCCGCGATATCTGGGAAAGGGCGGGATTATTCCCGCCCTTTTTCATTTGGGCACGGCCTAATGCATGTTGCCCGAAAGTGAACTCGGTTTTGGGAGAACGACATGCATAAAACAAAGGCCTAAAGCCGCTGTCCGTAACCGTCCGTTAAGCACAATCGGGCGAAAAGGTCGTGAGCCGCCTGAGTTCGCGGTCGCGAGGGAACGGGCGATGTGGACGCGTCAGCACAAGCAGAGAAACACCGGCCGGCTGATCATCCCTTCGCTTTGCGTGGTATTCCTGGCCTATTTCGGCTTCCACGCCTATCACGGTGAATTCGGCATCAATTCGAAATATCAGCTCGAGGCCCAGACGGTCGCGCTGCAGGCGCAGCTCGATGCCGTCAAGGCGCGCCGCATGGAGCTTGAACGGCGCGTTCGGCTCATGCATGACGGCACGCTGGAGAAGGATATGCTCGACGAGCAGGCGCGCAAAGCGCTCAACCTGTCCCAGCCTGATGAAATCACCATCATGTTGCCGGCCTCGTCGAAGTAACCGAATTTCAGTTAATCAGCAATATTTCCAACGATTTTAATCGCTTAGGCGCATGCCAGCTATGCAAATTCGTCATGGCGCAACGCTGTAACGCGTGTTAGCCTCCCATAAATCGGTGGGGAGGCTGATCTCCCCGGGAGCAGATTTCCTCTAGCTCCAATGTCCGCAAAGAGACGCCAACAGGGAGTGATGCATGGCCACCGCAGCCAGAAAAGCGCCTGCCAAAACGAAATCCGACGGCAAATCGGGGCTTTCAGCACCCAAGCCTGCTGAATTCACCAAGGACGAAGAGCTTGCCGCCTATCGGCACATGCTGCTCATCCGCCGCTTCGAGGAAAAGGCCGGCCAGCTCTACGGCATGGGCTTCATCGGCGGCTTCTGCCATCTCTATATCGGCCAGGAAGCCGTCGTCACCGGCATGAAGATGGCCCTGATCGACGGCGACCAGATGATCACCGCCTATCGCGATCACGGCCACATGCTGGCGATGGAGCTTTCGCCGCGTGGTGTCATGGCCGAGCTGACCGGACGCCGCGGCGGCCTGTCCAGGGGCAAGGGCGGCTCCATGCACATGTTCTCCAAGGAGAAGCATTTTTACGGCGGCCACGGCATTGTCGGCGCGCAGGTGTCTCTGGGCACGGGCCTTGCCTTCGCCAACCGCTATCGCGAAAACAACAATGTCTCGCTGACTTATTTCGGTGATGGCGCGGCCAACCAGGGCCAGGTCTATGAAAGCTTCAACATGGCCTCGCTGTGGAAGCTGCCGGTGATCTACATCATCGAGAACAACCGTTACGCCATGGGCACCTCGGTCTCGCGCTCGTCGGCGGAAACCAATTTTTCGCATCGCGGCGCTTCGTTCAAGATCCCGGGCATCCAGGTCGACGGCATGGATGTGCGTGCGGTCAAGTCCGCCGGCGACCAGGCGACCGAATGGTGCCGTGCCGGCAACGGGCCGATCATTCTCGAAATGCAGACCTATCGCTATCGCGGTCACTCGATGTCCGACCCGGCGAAATACCGCTCCAAGGAAGAAGTCCAGAAGATGCGCTCCGACCATGACCCGATCGAACAGGTCAAGGCGCGGTTGACGCAGAAGAAGTGGGCGACCGAGGACGAATTGAAGGCCATCGACAAGGAGGTGCGCGACATCGTCGCCGACGCCGCCGAGTTTGCCCAGAACGATGCAGAGCCGGATCCGTCCGAGCTCTGGACCGATATCGTACTGTAAGGGAGGGCGAGGAACATGCCGATCGAAATTCTCATGCCCGCTCTCTCGCCGACCATGGAAGAGGGCAATCTTTCCAAATGGTTGAAGAACGAGGGCGACAAGGTCGTCGCCGGCGACGTCATCGCCGAGATCGAAACCGACAAGGCGACGATGGAAGTCGAAGCCGTCGATGAAGGCACGATTGGAAAGCTCCTGATCGCCGCCGGCACCGAAGGCGTCAAGGTCAACACACCGATCGCGGTTTTGCTGCAGGACGGCGAAAGCGCCAGCTCCATTACCTCCCCCTCTGATGGGGGAGGTCGCGCCGCAGGCGCGGAAGGGGGTGACGCCGCCGCCGCGCTCCCCACCCCGGCCGGCGAGCCGGCCGACCCTCCCCACAAGGGTAAACAAGCACCTGTCGCGGCCGCTCCGAAAACGGAAATCGCCGCCGATCCCGACATTCCGGCCGGCACCGAAATGGTGTCGACCACGGTGCGCGAAGCCTTGCGCGACGCCATGGCCGAGGAAATGCGCCGCGACGGCGATGTCTTCGTCATGGGCGAGGAGGTCGCCGAATACCAGGGCGCCTACAAGATCACCCAAGGGCTGCTGCAGGAGTTCGGGGCAAGGCGCGTCGTCGACACGCCGATCACCGAGCATGGCTTTGCCGGCGTCGGTGTCGGCGCCGCCATGGCCGGCCTGAAGCCGATCGTCGAGTTCATGACCTTCAACTTCGCCATGCAGGCGATCGACCAGATCATCAACTCCGCCGCCAAGACGCTCTATATGTCCGGCGGCCAGATGGGCGCGCCGATCGTGTTCCGTGGTCCGAATGGTGCCGCGGCCCGCGTCGCCGCCCAGCATTCGCAGTGCTACGCCGCCTGGTACAGCCACATTCCCGGCCTGAAAGTGGTGATGCCCTATACGGCCGCCGACGCCAAGGGCTTGCTGAAGGCCGCGATCCGCGATCCGAACCCGATCATCTTCCTCGAGAACGAGATCCTCTACGGCCAGTCCTTCGACGTGCCGAAGCTGGATGATTTCGTGCTGCCGATCGGCAAGGCGCGTATCCACAAGACGGGCAAGGACGTCACCATCGTCTCGTTCGGCATCGGCATGACCTATGCGGTCAAGGCGGAAGCGGAGCTGCGTGGCATGGGCATCGACGCCGAGATCATCGATCTGCGCACGATCCGCCCGATCGACCTCGACACGATCATCGCATCGGTCAAGAAGACCAACCGGCTGGTGGTCGTGGAGGAAGGCTATCCGCAGAACTCGGTCGGCGACCATATTGCCAACCAGGTCTCGCAGCGCGCCTTCGATTTCCTCGACGCCCCGGTCATCACCATTGCCGGCAAGGATGTGCCGATGCCCTATGCGGCCAACCTCGAGAAACTGGCCTTGCCGAATGTCGGCGAGGTCATCGAGGCGGTCAAAGCCGTCGCGTATCGCTGAACCGGGCGGGAGGACAAAATGCCAATCAACATCACCATGCCGGCGCTCTCGCCCACGATGGAAGAGGGCAATCTGTCGAAGTGGCTCGTGAAAGAGGGCGACAAGGTTTCGCCGGGCGATGTCATCGCCGAGATCGAGACCGACAAGGCGACGATGGAAGTCGAGGCTGTCGATGAGGGTACGGTTGCAAAGCTCGTCGTTCCAGCCGGCACCGAAGGCGTCAAGGTCAACGCGCTGATCGCCGTGCTCGCCGCCGAGGGCGAGGATGTGGGGGCGGCGGCGAAAAGCGGTGGTGCTGCGCCCAAGGCGGAAGCCAAGCAAGACGAGGCGCCAATCTCCCCACCCGTGGGGGAGATGTCGGCGAAGCCGACAGAGGGGGGCGCTGTCCCGCCGTCCTCTCAGCGCGAGGCGCCCCCCTCTGGCCTGCCCTCTTTGCCACCACTTGGCATCTCCCCCACAGGGGGGGAGATCAGCCAGTCGCCGGAAGGCCGTACCTTCGCCTCGCCGCTCGCACGGCGCATTGCCAAGGAGGCCGGCCTCGATGTGTCTGTTGTAACCGGCACCGGCCCGCATGGCCGCGTGGTGAAGGCGGATGTCGATGCGGCGATTGCGGGCGGCGGTGCCAAGGCGGCACCTGCGGCCAAGGCTCCGGCTGGCGCGCCTGCTGCAGCCGCTCCGGCGGTGAAGATGTCGGACGAACAGGTACTGAAACTGTTCGAGGAAGGCTCCTACGAACTCGTCCCGCACGACAATATGCGCAAGACCATTGCGCGCCGCCTGGTCGAGGCCAAGACCACCATCCCGCATTTCTACCTGACGCTCGATTGTGAGCTCGATGCGCTCTTGGCATTGCGCACGCAGATCAATGCGGCGGCGCCGGTGAAGAAGACCGAAAAAGGCGAGGCTCCCGTCTACAAGCTGTCGGTCAACGACATGGTGATCAAGGCGATGGCGTTGGCGCTGAAGGCGGTGCCGGATGCCAATGCCTCATGGACCGAAAGCGCCATGGTCAAGCACAAGCATGCCGATGTCGGGGTTGCCGTCTCGATCCCCGGCGGCCTGATCACGCCGATCATTCGCAAAGCGGACGAAAAGACGCTGTCCACCATCTCCAACGAGATGAAGGACCTGGCAAGCCGTGCCCGCAGCCGCAAGCTGAAGCCGGAAGAGTATCAGGGCGGTACGACGGCGGTTTCGAATCTGGGCATGTTCGGCATCAAGGACTTTGCCGCCGTCATCAACCCGCCGCATGCGACGATCCTGGCGGTCGGTGCCGGCGAGGAGCGGGCGGTGGTCAAGAACGGCGAGATCAAAATAGCCACCGTCATGTCGGTAACGCTGTCGACCGACCATCGCGCCGTCGACGGAGCGCTGGGCGCCGAACTGCTCGTCGCCTTCAAGCGGCTGATCGAAAATCCGATGGGCATGCTGGTCTAGGGAAGGAAAAGGGCGGTGCGGAAATTCTTCACCAGCCTTTTCGTCCTGATCATTTCGGGATTCGCCGGCGGGTGAAACACAGCAAGCAGACATGGGCGGGCTGAGCGAATGAAGACGGTGCTTTGCTACGGCGACTCGCTGACCTGGGGCTACAATGCCGAAGGCGGCCGCCACGCCTTTGAGGATCGCTGGCCCAGCGTGCTGCAGGCAGGGCTCGGCGGCGGCGTCCAGGTCATCGCCGATGGTCTCAATGGCCGCACCACCGCCTTCGACGATCACCTTGCCGGTGCCGATCGTAACGGCGCGCGGCTGCTGCCGACGGTGCTGACGACGCACGCGCCGATCGACCTGATCGTCATCATGCTCGGCGCCAACGACATGAAGCCATGGATCCATGGCAATCCCGTCGCCGCCAAGCAAGGCATCCAGCGGCTGATCGACATCATACGCGGCCACGACTATCCATTCGACTGGCCCGCGCCGCAGATCCTGATTATTTCGCCGCCTCTCGTCAGCCGCACCGAAAATGCCGACTTCAAGGAAATGTTTGCCGGCGGCGACGACGCCTCGAAGCTGTTGGCGCCGCAATATGCCGGGCTCGCCGACGAAGCCGGCTGCGGCTTCTTCGACGCCGGCACGGTCGCACAAACCACCCCTCTCGACGGCGTCCACCTCGACGCCGAAAACACGCGGAACATCGGCAAGGCGCTGGCGCCGGTCGTGCGCGTCATGCTGGAACTGTGAATAAGGAGAAAAATCGTGGCTGAGAACTACGACGTCATCATCATCGGCTCCGGTCCCGGTGGCTATGTCACGGCAGTGCGTTCCGCCCAGCTTGGCTTCAAGACGGCGATCGTCGAGCGCGAGCATCTCGGCGGCATCTGCCTCAACTGGGGCTGCATCCCGACCAAGGCGCTGCTGCGCTCGGCCGAGATCATGCACTATTCCGATCATTTGAAGGACTATGGGCTGAAGCTCGACGGCAAGGTAAGCGTCGACACATCGGCTGTCGTCGATCGCTCCCGCAAGGTTTCGCTGCGCCTCAATGGCGGCGTCGGCTTCCTGATGAAGAAGAACAAGGTCGACGTTATCTGGGGCGAGGCCAAGCTTTCGAAACCGGGCGAGATCGTCGTCTCCAAGACGGGCAAGAAGCCGATGGAACCGCAGCCGCCGGTGCCGAAAGGCATCAAGGGCGAGGGCACTTACACCGCCAAGCACATCATCCTGGCGACCGGCGCCCGGCCGCGCGCGCTGCCTGGCATCGAGCCGGACGGCAAGCTGATCTGGACCTATTTCGAGGCCATGGTGCCGAAGGAGATGCCGAAGTCGCTGCTGGTGATGGGCTCGGGCGCCATCGGCATCGAATTCGCGTCCTTCTACCGCACCATGGGCGCCGAGGTGACCGTGGTCGAGCTTCTGCCCGCGGTGATGCCGGTCGAGGACGCCGAGGTCTCGAAGTTCGCGCAAAAACAGTTCGAGAAGCAAGGCATGAAGATCATTCTCGAAGCCAAGGTGACCAAGGTCGAGAAGGGTGCCAACTCGGTCACCGCGCATGTCGAGATGAAGGACGGCAAGGTCGAGAAGATCACCGCCGACCGCATGATCTCGGCCGTCGGCGTGCAAGGCAACATCGAGAACCTTGGCCTGGAGGCGCTTGGTGTGAAGACTGATCGCGGCTGCGTCGTCATCGATGGCTACGGCAAGACCAATGTACCGGGCATCTATGCCATCGGCGATGTCGCCGGCCCGCCCATGCTTGCCCACAAGGCCGAGCATGAAGGCGTGGTGTGCATCGAGAAGATCGCCAATTTCCCCGGCGTGCATGCCACTGACAAACTTAAGATTCCGGGCTGCACCTACTGCAATCCGCAGGTTGCCTCCGTCGGCCTGACGGAAGCGAAAGCCAAGGCCGAAGGCAAGGATATCCGCGTCGGCCGCTTCCAGTTCGCCGCCAACGGCAAGGCCATCGCCCTCGGCGAGGACCAGGGCTTCATCAAGACGATCTTCGACAAGAAGACCGGCCAGTTGCTCGGCGCCCATATGGTCGGCGCTGAAGTCACCGAGCTGATCCAGGGTTTCGTCGTGGCGATGAACCTCGAGACCACCGAGGAAGAGTTGATGCACACCATCTTCCCGCATCCGACGCTGTCGGAGATGATGAAGGAAAGCGTGCTCGACGCCTATGGCCGCGCGCTGAACGCATGATAGATTCGCCGCACGAGACTCAGCCCCGAAGGCTGCGGGAACTCGGCGGCAAGGCAGTTCGTTTCCGGATGCATTTTTACGCACGCGAGGAGAAGGCATATGCACTTGAACGGCGTGGGCTGGATCGCAGCCATTATCATCGGCGGCCTGGCAGGCTGGCTCGCCGAAATGTTCATGAAGAGCAACACCGGCATTTTCATGAACATTATCATGGGCATCGTTGGCGCGGTGGTGCTGAACGCCATCCTGCAGGCGCTCAATTTCGGCCCATTCGGCGTCGGCTGGATCGCCTATCTGATCACCGGCTTCATCGGCGCCTGCCTGCTGATCTGGGTCGGTCGCCTGGTGCGCCGCTAGTCGATATGGTTCCGGCTATGCGAAAACGGCTGTAGCGGCATGCGCTGCTGCAGCCTTTTTCTTTGTGCCGAAAAGTCCTAGATGACGTAAAGGTGACGATCGCCGACGGGCGGTCGCAAGAAAAGCCAGGGTTCAGATGGTCACTGTCCTCGACACGATCGCCAACGCGCCGCGGCTGCGGCATCCCGAGAAGGCGCACAAGCCCGACCAGGAAGTGCTGCGCAAACCCGACTGGATCCGCGTCAAGGCGCCGGTCTCCAAGGGTTACGCCGAGACACGCGAGATCGTGAAATCCCACAAGCTGGTGACGGTCTGCGAAGAGGCCGGCTGCCCCAACATCGGCGAGTGCTGGGAAAAGAAGCACGCCACCTTCATGATCATGGGCGAAATCTGCACACGCGCCTGCGCGTTCTGCAACGTCGCCACCGGAATTCCGACCGCGCTCGACCCCGATGAGCCGGCTCGCGTCGCCCATGCCGTCAAGCAGATGGGCCTCAGCCACGTCGTCATCACCTCGGTCGATCGCGACGATCTTGCCGATGGCGGCGCACAGCATTTCGCCGAAGTCATTCGCGCCATCCGCGCGGCAACGCCTTCGACCACGATCGAAATCCTGACGCCCGATTTCTTGCGCAAGGACGGAGCCCTGGAAATCGTCGTGGCGGCCAAGCCCGACGTCTTCAACCACAATCTGGAAACCGTGCCGTCGAACTATCTGAAGGTTCGGCCGGGCGCCCGCTATTTCCATTCGATCAGGCTGCTGCAGCGTGTCAAGGAACTCGACCCGTCGATCTTCACCAAGTCAGGCATCATGGTGGGTCTGGGCGAGGAGCGGAATGAAATCCTGCAGCTGATGGACGATCTGCGTTCGGCCAATGTCGACTTCATGACCATCGGCCAGTATCTGCAGCCGTCCAAGAAGCACCATCCGGTGATCCGCTTCGTCACCCCGGAAGAGTTCAAATCCTTCGAGACGATCGGCCGGACCAAGGGTTTCCTGCTGGTGGCATCAAGCCCGCTGACGCGCTCGTCGCACCATGCCGGCGACGATTTCGCCCGGCTGCGCGCAGCGCGGGAAGCGCAACTCCAGAAGTCGCTCTAGCCGATCTTATGCCGAAATTCGAAGCCACCCGCCGCGTCGCCCACACGCCGCAGCAGATGTTCGCGCTGGTCGCCGATGTCGAGGCCTATCCGCAGTTCCTGCCGCTGTGCGAAGCGCTGACCGTGCGCTCGCGCAAGGAGCGTGACGGACGCACCGTTCTCCTTGCCGACATGAGCATCGGCTACAAGGCGATCCGCGAAACCTTCACGACGCAGGTGCTCTTGAAGCCCGACGAGAACGCCATCGACGTGAAATACATCGATGGCCCGTTCAAATATCTGAGCAATGTCTGGCGTTTTGAACCCGATGGCGCCGGCTGCGCCGTGCGCTTCTTCATCGACTATGAGTTCAAGAGCCGCATCCTGGGCGCGCTGATGGGCACCATGTTCGACCGCGCCTTTCGCATGTTCGCCGAGGCTTTCGAAAAACGCGCCGACGTCATCTACGGTGTCGCGCGGCAGGCCTAATTCTGACTGAGCGCTTGCAGGCCCAGCTTCAGGGCGTGTCTCACCGTCTCGTGGCGGATGAATTCGCGGCCCTTGTGGCCAAACAGCTGGCGCTCGGCGACAACCGGGTGGCCGGCCAGGGCTAGGCCGAACCAGACGAGACCGACCGGCTTGTCGGCCGAACCTCCGCCTGGACCGGCAATGCCGGTAACGGCAAGAGAAAGGCTTGCGCGTGAATGCGCCAGCGCGCCGGCCGCCATCTCCAGCACCGTTTCGCGCGACACGGCTCCATGCGCGTCGAGCGTTTCGGCGGAAACGCCGAGCATCTCCATCTTGGCTTCGTTGGAATAGGTGATGAAGCCGCGGTCGACCACAGCGGAGGAGCCGGCAATGTCGGTGAGCGCCGCGATGATCAGGCCGCCGGTGCAGCTTTCCGCCGTCGCCAGCATGATGCCACGTTGCTGGCAGGCCAGCAGCAGAGAGTTTGCGAGCTCGGCGTTGTTCATTCCGGGACCTCGCCGGGAAACACCACGCTGGCGGTGGCGATCGCCGCAATGCCTTCCTCGCGGCCGACAAAGCCGAGCTTCTCGTTGGTTGTCGCCTTGATCGAGATGCGGTCGGCGGAAATGCCCAGCATCCGTGAAAGGGCCGATGTCATCGCCTCGCGGTGCGGGCCGACGCGCGGCGCCTCGCAGATCAGCGTGATATCGGCATTGGCGATGCGGCCGCCGCGCTCGCGCACCAGTCTTGCCGCATGTTCGACGAATATCCGGGACGCAGCCCCCTTCCACTGCGGATCGGACGGCGGAAAATGCGTGCCGATGTCGCCGGCGCCGCAGGTCGCCAGCAGCGCGTCCGTCAGGGCATGCAGACCGACATCGGCGTCGGAATGGCCCGACAGTTTCTTCTCATGTGGAATGGCGACGCCGCACAGGGTGACATGGTCGCCCGGCTCGAAGGCGTGGACGTCGTAGCCGTTGCCGGTGCGGATGTCCGGAAAATGTATCCGTTCGCTGGAAAGCCGCTGGTGCGCCATGGCGATGTCCCGTGCCCAGGTGAGTTTGACATTGTCCGGCGAGCCCGGAACGATCTTGACCGGAATATGCGCCCATTCGGCGATGGCCGCGTCGTCGGTGAAATCCAGCCTGCCCAGCTGATGGGCCCTGTCATGCGCGGCAAGGATCGGCCCGTAGGGAAAACCTTGCGGCGTTTGCGCCGCGTGCAATCCGCTGCGGGAAACCGTCTCTGCGACCACGCCGGAGGCCGACTCGCGCTTCAGCGTGTCGGCGACGGGCAGGGCGGGCAACGCCCCCTCATGTTCGCCGATGGCGGCGATGGTGCGGTCGATCAATTCCGTGTCCACGAACGGACGCACGGCATCGTGAATGAGAACCTGGGCCGGTTCGTGGCCTTTCAACGCAAGCAAGCCGAGCCGGACGGACTCCTGCCTGGTCGCGCCGCCGATGACGGCGGTGACGCGCTGGGCGTGTGCCCCCGCCGCTTGACGGAACAGCTCATGATCGTCGGCATGGATGGCAACGACGATCTGGCCGGTTCTCGGATGGGCCAGGAACATCTCCAGCGTATGGGCAATGACGGCACGGCCGCCGATGCTCTGGTACTGCTTGGGCCCATTGGCCTGCCCGGCACGAGCGCCACGGCCGGCGGCGACGATCACCACGGCAACCCCGCCTTGCGCGCTCGAGTTTTCACTTCCCTCGGTCATGCCGATTGGCTTAGCGCACGATCCCGAAAAGTGTAATCGGTTTTCGGAAAAGATCGTGCGCCAAATATGAACATCCAAAGCGTCCTTTGCGGGTCCCGGAGGAATGCGCGGCGCTCTCGTCGCAGCAAAAATCCGGCGGCAGGCATTTTCCCAATTGCGCCTTAATGTGGCGTCATTCCGCGTTGCACATTGCGGCGGTTCTGGCTAGAGAATGTGCAACGAATGGACATGCTTGGTTTTTGTGCATGGTTAATGTGACCCAATTGGCCGCGCCGCTCGACGTCGGCGGCGTGAGTATCCGCAATCGCGTGTTCCTCGCGCCGATGTCCGGCATTACGGACCAGCCGTTCCGGCAGCGCGCCCATGCGCATGGCGCGGGCCTTGTCGTGTCCGAAATGGTGGCCAGCGGCGAACTCGCCAAGGGCCGGGCCGGCTTCGACCTGCGCATACGTCATTCCGGCCTGCCCGTCCATATGGTGCAGCTTGCCGGCCGCGAGGCGATCCATATGGCCGAAGGCGCGCGTATGGCCGCGGGCGAGGGCGCCGATATCATCGACATCAACATGGGCTGCCCGGCCAAGAAGGTCACCGGCGGTTATGCCGGCTCGGCATTGATGCTGGACCTCGACCATGCGCTCTCGCTGGTCGAAGCCGTGGTCGGCGCGGTCAAGGTGCCGGTCACGGTCAAGATGCGGTTGGGCTGGGACGAGGGCGCACTTAACGCGCCGACGCTCGCACGCCGTGCCGAGCAGGCCGGCGTCAGCATGGTCACCGTGCATGGCCGCACGCGCTGCCAGTTCTACCAGGGCAAGGCCGACTGGCGCGCGATTGCCCGCGTCAAGGAAGCCGTATCGATCCCGGTGGTCGCCAATGGCGATGTCTGTTCCTCGGCCGAGGCCGCCGCGATCCTCGATCTATCCGGCGCCGATGCAGTGATGGTCGGCCGTGCGCATTACGGCGCGCCCTGGATCGCCGGCGGCATCGCAGCCGCGGCCGCAGGCGAAATGGCGGTTGGCGTGCCGCAAGATCCCACGGCGCTGGCCGACTATGTCGTCGCCCACTACGAGGACATGCTGGCACTTTATGGCGTCGAGAGCGGCTTGCGGCAGGCGCGCAAGCACCTGGGCTGGTATCTCGATCGCCATGCCGTCGCCGACGACAGCCGGAAGGCAATATTGACCGCGTTTGAACCGCCACGCGTCATTGCCTTGCTGCGGGATGTGTTTTCGCGCGATCCGCAACCCTTGAACCTGCGGAGCGCCGCATGAACGCCACCGCTGGCCAGGGCATTGAAATGACCGATGCCGCGCAGATCGTGCTCAACACCATCCGCCGCCCGGTGATCATGATCAGCGAGGAAGGGTTCATCACCTTCGCCAACGCCGATGCAGAGGACTTCTTCCGCTCCAGCGCCACCATGCTGGCGCGCAACACCCTGTCCAAGCTCATTCCCTTCGGCAGCCCGCTGCTGACGCTGGTCGACCAGGTGCGCGAGCGCCGGGCTCCGGTCAATGAGTACAGGGTCGATGTGTCGTCGCCACGCCTCGGCATCGAGAAGGTCGTCGATCTCTATGTCGCGCCGGTGCCCGAGTTTCCCGGCTCCGTCGTGGTGATGTTCCAGGAACGGTCGATGGCCGACAAGATCGACCGGCAGATGACCCATCGCGGCGCCGCGCGCTCGGTGACCGGCCTGGCGGCGATGCTCGCCCATGAGATCAAGAACCCGCTCTCGGGCATAAGGGGCGCGGCCCAGCTGCTCGAACTGTCCGCGTCCGACGAGGATCGCGCGCTGACGCGGCTGATCACCGACGAGACGGACCGCATCGTCTCCCTGGTCGATCGCATGGAGGTGTTTTCCGACGAGCGGCCGATCGATCGCTACCCCGTCAACATCCATGTCGTGCTCGACCATGTAAAGGCTATCGCCAAGAACGGTTTTGCGAAAAGAATCAAGATCTTGGAGGACTATGATCCATCATTGCCTCCGGTCTTCGCCAACCGCGACCAGTTGATCCAGGTGTTCCTCAACCTGGTCAAGAATGCCGCCGAGGCGATCGGCAGCGACCCGCAGGGCGAGATCGTGCTTTCGACGGCGTTCCGGCCCGGCATTCGCGTTTCGGTTCCGGGCACGCAGGACCGCGTGTCGCTGCCGCTGGAATTTTGCGTGCGCGACAATGGCTCCGGCGTCTCGGAAGATATCCTGCCGATCCTGTTCGACCCCTTCATCACCACCAAGCCGAACGGCTCGGGGCTGGGGCTTGCACTGGTCGCCAAGATCGTCGGCGAACATGGCGGCATCATCGAATGCGAATCGACGCCGCGTGCCACCACGTTTCGCATTTTGATGCCCGCCTGGAAGGAAACCCAGTTCGGTGCCGATGAAGACGGCGAAGGAGACCGCAAATGACCGTTCGCGGCAATATTCTCGTCGCCGACGACGATGCGGCGATTCGCACCGTGCTCAACCAGGCGCTCTCCCGCGTCGGCCACGAGGTGCGCGTCACCTCCAACGCCTCGACATTGTGGCGCTGGGTGGCGGCGGGCGAGGGCGATCTGGTGATCACCGACGTGGTCATGCCGGACGAGAACGCCTTCGACATGCTGCCGCGAATCAAGAAGGCGCGGCCGGAACTGCCCGTCATCGTCATGAGCGCCCAGAATACCTTCATGACGGCGATCCGTGCATCCGAAACCGGCGCTTACGAATATCTGCCGAAGCCCTTCGATCTGACCGAGCTCCTCAACATCGTCAACCGCGCGCTGTCGGAGCCGCGGCGGCCGAAGATCGATGCGCGGCCCGAAGAACAGCCCGACGCGATGCCGCTGGTCGGACGCTCGGCGGCCATGCAGGACATCTACCGCATGCTGGCGCGCATGATGCAGACCGACCTGACGGTGATGATCTCCGGCGAATCGGGCACCGGCAAGGAACTTGTGGCGCGCGCGCTGCATGAATATGGCCGCCGTCGCGGCGGCCCGTTCGTTGCCATCAACATGGCGGCGATCCCGCGCGACCTGATCGAATCGGAACTGTTCGGGCACGAGAAGGGTGCTTTCACCGGCGCCCAGAACCGCTCCACCGGCCGCTTCGAGCAGGCCGAGGGCGGCACGCTGTTCCTCGACGAGATCGGCGACATGCCGATGGAAGCGCAGACGCGCCTGCTGCGTGTGCTTCAGCAGGGCGAGTACACGACCGTTGGCGGCCGCACGCCGATCAAGACCGATGTGCGCATCGTCGCCGCCACCAACAAGGATCTGCGTACGCTGATCAACCAGGGACTGTTCCGCGAGGATCTGTTCTACCGCCTCAACGTCGTGCCGCTCAGGCTGCCGGCGTTGCGCGAGCGCTCGGAGGATGTGCCCGATCTCGTGCGCCATTTCTTCAAGCTCGGCGAGATGGAAGGGCTGCAGACCAAGCGCATCTCGTCCGGCGGCATCGAGCTGATGAAGCGCTATCCCTGGCCGGGCAATGTGCGCGAACTGGAGAATCTCGTCCGCAGGCTCGCCGCGCTCTATTCGCAAGACGAGATTTCGGCCGAGATCATCGAGGCCGAGCTCAAGACCGGCGAGCGTCCCGTGGTACCGGATGGCGGCAACCTCATTCCCGACGACCTGTCGATCGGCCAGGCCGTGGAGCACTTCCTGCAGCGCTATTTCGCCTCGTTTGCCGGTGAATTGCCGCCCGCTGGCCTTTACCAGCGCATTCTGTCCGAAGTCGAATATCCGCTGGTCCTGGCCTCGATGACGGCAACGCGCGGCAACCAGATCAAGGCGGCGGAACTGCTGGGGCTCAACCGCAACACGCTGCGCAAGAAGATTCGCGAACTGGGCGTGAATGTCTACAAATCATCGCGCCCGGGCTGAGCGCTGATCTGACGCGGCCTTTTCAGGGGACGGAACGGCGAAAGATTCCCGTCGTTGTCACACTTGTTGCATAATCGCCACAATGCGTTGCATAGATCGGACGCAATCATTGGCTCCAAACGGCGACATGACTCCGCAGGCACCGAACCTCAACAAGCCGCTTTTCAGCGAACGTGGCACGCGCGACGGACGTCGCTTGCTGGCGCTGCCCGGCGTGGTGGCGGTCGTCGGCGCGCTGATCATGGCGGCCATCTCCTTCACCATCCTGGTCGGGGCGACGCCAATCGCGCCCGACGCCAGGACGACTTGGGCGCTGATCGCGCTCAACGCGGTCTTCGTGCTCTTCCTCATCACGTTGGTTGCACGCGAGGTGCATCGCATCGTCATGGCGCGCCGGCATGGCAAGGCGGCCTCGCGGCTGCATGTGCGCATCGTCGCCATGTTCGCGCTTGTCGCCGCCATTCCGGCCATCATGGTGGCGATCATCGCCTCGATCACACTCGATATCGGCCTTGATCGCTGGTTCGAGATCCGCACCAAGACGATCGTCAATTCCTCGCTGTCTATCGCCGATGCCTATGTTCAGGAGAATGCCCGCAATCTGCAGGGCACGACACTGTCGATGGCCTATGACCTCGATGCGTCGCGCACGCTCTACGGCCTTGATCGCACGGGCTTTCTCGACCTCATGAGCAAGGAGGCCGTGGGCCGCTCGCTGGCTCATGCTGCGCTGATCAGGTCCGACGGCTCGTTCGTCATGAGCGCCAAGACCGATGCCGATTTCGCCATGCCGGAACCGCCGGAAGGCTCCGTCAGCGGCGCCACCGACGGCAGGCCGGTGCTCATCGAGCCGCGTACCCGCAACATCATGGGCGCCATCGTCAAGCTGCGTGAGATCGAGGGCATGTACCTCTACACCATCCGCTTGGTGGACCCGGAGGTGATCAAGGCGAGGCAGATCGTCAGGTCCAATACGGACGAGTATCGCAATCTCGAAGACAACAGGCGCACCTCGCAGGTGGCTTTCGCGCTGCCTTACCTGTCGCTGACGCTGATCATCATCCTGTCCGCGATCTGGACCGGTATTGCCGTCGCCGACCGTCTGGTGCGCCCCATCCGCCAGCTCATCGGTGCCGCCGACGAGGTGGCGACCGGCAATCTCGACGTCGCGGTCGCCGTCAGGCCCTCGGACGGCGATGTCGCCTCGCTTGGCGACACCTTCAACAAGATGCTGCTGGAATTGAAATCGCAACGCAACGAGATCCTGTCGGCAAAGGATCTGATCGACGAGCGGCGGCGCTTTTCGGAAGCGGTGCTGGCCGGCGTCACCGCCGGGGTCATCGGCGTCGATCCCTTCGGCATCGTCACCATCGTCAACCGTTCGGCCGAATCGATGCTGGCCATCTCCGCCAGCGCCGCACTGGGACAAAACCTCTCCGCCATTCTGCCGCATGTCGGCCGCGTCTTCGAGATCGGCCGCCAGTCGGGCAAGCCGGTCTATCGCGAGCAGGTGACATTCTTCCGCGCCGGCACCGAGCGCACCTTCAACGTGCAGATCACCGTCGAGGCTGGCGATGACGGCTCGGAGGAGAAATCCTACGTCGTGACGGTCGACGACATCACCGACCTGGTGCAGGCGCAGCGTTCTTCCGCCTGGGCCGACGTGGCGCGGCGCATCGCCCACGAGATCAAGAACCCGCTGACGCCCATCCAGCTTTCCGCCGAGCGCATCAAGCGCCGCTATGGCAAGGTCATCACCGAGGACCGCGAGGTTTTCGACCAGTGCACCGACACCATCATCCGGCAGGTCGAGGACATCGGCCGCATGGTCGACGAGTTCTCGGCTTTCGCGCGCATGCCCAAACCCGAGATGAAGGCCATCGACTTGCGCGAATCACTGCGCGAGGCTTCGTTCCTGGTCGAAGTCAGCCGCGCCGACATCACCTTCGAGCGGATCTTCGGCAATGAGCCGCTCAAGGGCACTTTCGACAGCCGGCTGATGGCGCAGGCTTTCGGCAATGTGATCAAGAATGCCGCCGAGGCGATCGACGGATCGGAACAAACGGACGGTTCGCACGGCATAATCCGGATTCAAGCCGCCCGTCAGAATGGCGCGATCAGAATCGACGTCATCGACAATGGCAAAGGCCTGCCGCGCGAGAATCGCCAACGACTGCTCGAGCCCTATATGACCACACGCGAGAAGGGTACCGGGCTTGGTCTCGCTATCGTCAAGAAGATCGTGGAGGACCATGGCGGCAAGCTGGAACTCCATGATGCGCCTGCGGACTTCCATGGCGGGCGCGGCGCGATGATCAGCATCATCCTGCCGCCCGCCGCGGCCGCACCATCGCGTGGTGAAGCCAGGACGGAACACGAAAGAGAAACTGAAAAGGTCGGTAATGGCGTCTGATATTCTCATCGTCGATGACGAGGAAGACATCCGCGAGCTCGTCGCAGGCATCCTGAGCGACGAAGGTCACGAAACCCGTACGGCATTCGATGCCGACAGTGCGCTGGCTGCCATAGCTGATCGCGCGCCGAGGCTGATTTTCCTCGACATCTGGCTGCAGGGCTCGCGTCTCGACGGGCTGGCGCTGCTCGACGAGATCAAGACCATGCATCCCACCCTGCCGGTGGTGATGATCTCCGGCCACGGCAACATCGAAACGGCGGTCTCCGCCATCCGCCGCGGCGCCTATGACTTCATCGAGAAGCCGTTCAAGGCCGACAGGCTGATCCTCATTGCCGAGCGTGCGCTCGAGACCTCGAAATTGCGGCGCGAGGTTTCCGACCTCAAGCTGCGCAGCGGCGAAACTTTCGACCTGATCGGCATGTCGTCGGCGATGAGCCAGCTGCGCCAGACCATCGAGCGCGTCGCGCCGACTAACAGCCGCGTCATGATCATCGGCCCCTCGGGCTCGGGCAAGGAACTGGCCGCACGCGCCATTCACACGCTGTCGGCGCGCAAGGGCGCGCCGTTCGTGACGCTGAGCGCCGCCAACATCACGCCCGAACGCATGGAGATCGAGCTGTTCGGCACCGAATCCAACGGTGTCGAACGCAAGGTCGGCGCGCTCGAGGAGGCCCATCGCGGCATCCTCTATATCGACGAAGTGGCCGACATGCCGCGCGAGACGCAGAACAAGATCCTGCGCGTGCTGGTCGAGCAGCAGTTCGAGCGGGTAGGGGGCACCAAGCGGGTCAAGGTCGATGTGCGCATCATTTCCTCGACCTCGCAGAACCTCGAGGCGATGATCGCCGACGGCCGCTTCCGCGAGGATCTCTATCATCGCCTGGCGGTGGTTCCGGTCACGGTGCCGGGGCTGGCCGAGCGGCGCGAGGATATTCCCTATCTGGTCGACAATTTCATGAAGCAGATCGCCCGCCAGGCAGGCATCAAGCCGCGCCGCATCGGCGACGACGCGCTGGCCGTGCTCCAGGCGCACAACTGGCCGGGCAACGTTCGGCAGCTGCGCAACAATGTCGAGCGTTTGATGATCCTGGCGCGCGGCGACGATGTCGATGCGCCGATCACCGCTGACCTTTTGCCCGCCGAGATCGGCGATGTCATGCCGCGCACGCCGAATCAGTCCGACCAGCACATCATGGCGCTGCCGCTGCGCGAGGCGCGCGAACAGTTCGAGAAGGACTATCTGATCGCGCAGATCAACCGGTTTGGCGGCAATATCTCGAAGACCGCCGAATTCATCGGCATGGAGCGCTCCGCCTTGCACCGTAAGCTGAAATCGCTGGGCGTCTGACGAACGACGTCCATTCAGCCGCCTGGGCCAAGCATTTGCCGGTTACGGCGACGCCGGAATCGCATAAGAAACCGTTTCGAAATTCGCTCTGGCGCAGTCAGATGGCCGCCGGAGTAGAATTGCCAAACGGTTTTCAGAAGCCCGAGAGTTATCCCAGGGGTTGCCAATGCCGCGCATTGCTTATGTCAACGGGCGCTACGTCCCCCATGCGGACGCTTCCGTGCATATCGAGGACCGTGGCTATCAATTCGCCGACGGTGTCTACGAGGTCTGCGAGGTGGCGCGCGGCTTCATCGTCGACATGCCGCGCCACCTTGCCCGGCTCAACCGCTCGCTGGCCGAGCTGTCGATCGCCTGGCCGGTCACACGCAACGTGCTGCCGCTCATCCTGCGCGAGGTGGTCGACCGCAATCATGTCGTCAACGGCCTGGTCTATGTCCAGGTGACGCGCGGCGTCGCCAGCCGAGATTTTGTCTTTCCTTCGGCGGACACCAAACCGGCTTTGGTGGTGACCGCCAGGAAGGCGGACCCGGCGGCCGGCGCCAAGCGGGCCGAGAGCGGTATCGCCGTCATCACCGTGCCGGAGAATCGCTGGGACCGCGTCGACATCAAGAGCGTCGGGCTGTTGCCCAACGTGCTGGCCAAGCAGAAGGCCAAGGAGGCCGGTGCGCAGGAAGCCTGGTTCGTGGATGCCGACGGCAACGTCAAGGAAGGCGGCTCGTCGAACGCCTGGATCGTCACCAGGGACGGCGTCCTGGTCACCAGGCCGGCCGACCATGGCATCCTGCGCGGCATCACCCGCACCACCATGTTCGAAGTGGCGGCAAAGCTTGGTTTGAAGATCGAGGAGCGCGGTTTTTCCATCGCCGAGGCCAAGGCGGCACGCGAGGCGTTCATCAGCTCCGCGACGACGATTGCCATGCCTGTCGTGACCATTGACGGCGATCCGATCGCCAACGGCCACCCCGGCTCAATAACACTTTCGTTGCGGCAAGCCTTTTTTGACATTGCGGAAAAAAGTCCAGCCTGATAACCGCTCAGGTGGAATGAACATCAATATATCTCGTTCTGCTTGTCGTTACTGACGGCAAGACGGTGTTTGCGTGCTTGACATGTGCCGGCTAATTTGGCGCATTGGCTGCAAACCGAAGGGGATCGGCGAAAGACAAGAACAATGGCGGAACGATCGCAAAACCTTCAGGACCTGTTCCTGAATTCAGTTCGCAAGAGCAAGAACCCGCTCACCATCTTCCTCATCAACGGCGTGAAGCTGACCGGCGTGGTCACTTCGTTCGACAATTTTTGTGTGCTGCTGCGCCGTGACGGTCACTCCCAGCTCGTCTACAAACACGCCATTTCCACGATCATGCCGAGCCAGCCGGTTCAAATGTTCGATGGCGAGGAAAGCCAGGGCGCCTGATTGGCACGTGAGAAGGACGCGGACGCTACGGTTCGCGGAAAACCAACCCATCATCCCGGGACGGAAGCCGACGGTCCGACCCGGGCCGTCGTCATTGTGCCGGTGCTTACCCGCCAGCATCGCGGCGACGACGAGACCAATCGTCCGCGGCTGACGCGTTCGGCCGATGCGCGCCATGACGAGGCGGTCGGCCTCGCCCGCGCCATCAACCTCGATCCGGTCCATACGGCGGTCGTGACCGTCAACGACCCGCGGCCGGCGACCTTGCTCGGCAGCGGCAAGGTCGAGGAGTTCGCCGAAATCGTCAGGGAGCGCCACGCGGAGCTGGTCATCGTCGACCACCCGCTGACGCCGGTACAGCAGCGCAACCTCGAGAAAGAGCTGAACGCCAAGGTGCTGGATCGCACCGGGCTGATCCTCGAAATCTTCGGCGAGCGTGCCCGCACCAAGGAAGGCACGCTGCAGGTCGAGCTTGCCCATCTCAACTACCAGAAGGGGCGCCTCGTTCGCAGCTGGACCCACCTTGAGCGCCAGCGCGGCGGCGCCGGCTTTCTCGGCGGTCCCGGCGAAACCCAGATCGAGTCCGACCGGCGGCAGTTGCAGGAAAAGATCATCAAGCTGAAGCACGAGCTGGAGACCGTGCGCCGCACGCGCGACCTGCACCGCGCCAAGCGCAAGAAGGTGCCGTTCCCGGTGGTGGCGATCGTCGGCTACACCAATGCCGGCAAGTCGACGCTGTTCAACAGGCTGACCGGAGCGGACGTGCTGGCGCAGGACATGCTGTTCGCCACGCTCGACCCGACGCTTCGCCGCGTGCGCCTGCCGCATGGCACGCCAATCATCCTCTCGGACACGGTCGGCTTTATTTCGGATCTGCCGACGCATCTGATCGCGGCTTTCCGCGCCACGCTGGAAGAGGTGGTCGAGGCCGATCTCGTCATCCATCTGCGCGATATTTCGGACCCCGACACGGCGGCGCAGGCCGAGGACGTCGAGCGCATCCTGGCCGACCTCGGTGTCGATGCCGGTGACGCAAAGCGCGTCATCGAGGTCTGGAACAAGATCGACCAGCTCGACGAAGGCAACAGGAGCCGGCTGCTTACCCCCGATATGGCAAAGGGCGGCGCTGCCGGCAGCAAGGGCCCACCGATCGCGGTATCGGCCGTGACCGGCGAGGGTATCGATGCGCTGAAGGCGATCATCGAGACACGGATGGCAGGCGAGCTGGAGGACCTGACGGTGACGATCGAGCCGGCGCAGTTCGGTCTTGTCGACTGGCTCTACCGCAATGGCGACATCGTTTCGCGAACCGACAATGAAGACGGCAGCGCCACGATCTCGCTCAAGGCTACGCACAGCGCCCGCGAAGAGATCGAAAGCAGATTGCGCCGCAAAAACAACGGCTAGCCCCCAGTAATTCCAGGAAAAGTGTAGAACGGTTTTCCGTCTGGAATTGCCGCTATAGGCTCATTTCGCGCTTTTTGCTTCCTGCCAGAGTGCTTCCATCTCGGGTAGGGTCGCCTTCTCCAGCGTGCTGCCGGATTTATCCAGGGCCTGCTCGACATAGTGGAAGCGCGACCGGAATTTTTCGTTGGTGCCGCTGAGCGCCGCTTCCGAATCGAGCTTGAGGTGACGGCCGAGATTGACGACCGCAAACAGCATGTCGCCGAACTCGTCCTTGATCGACGCCGTGTCGCCCTTGGCCAGCGCCTCGCGCAGCTCGCCGATCTCTTCCTCGATCTTGTCGAGGATGGGCGCCGCCTCGCTCCAGTCGAAGCCGACACGGGCGGCTTTTTCCTGAAGTTTCAGCGCCCGCGTCAGCGCGGGCAGGGCGACCGGAACGCTGTCCAGGAACCCCCTGCCATTGTCTTCCGGGTCGAGGCCGCGCGCCAGGCGGGCGTCTCGTTTCTCGGCCTTCTCCTGCGCCTTGATCTTCTCCCACATGCCCTTGGCCATGCCGGCGCCACGCGCCTTCTCGTCGCCGAAGACATGCGGATGGCGGCGGATCATCTTGGTGGTGATTGCCTGGACCACATCCGGAAAGGCGAACGCGCCGGCCTCCTCGGCCATCTGTGCGTGGTAGACGACCTGCAACAGGAGATCGCCGAGCTCGTCGCGCAGATCGTCGAGGTCGCCGCGCGCGATGGCATCCGCCACCTCATATGCTTCCTCGATCGTATAGGGGGCGATGGTCGCGAAATCCTGCTCGATGTCCCATGGACAGCCGGTCTTCGGCGCACGCAGCGCCGCCATGATCTCGATCAGGCGTGAAATGTCTTTCGATGGCGTCATCTAGAGCTATTCCAGGAAAAGTGTGAAACGGTTTTCCGTCCGGAATTGCGTCAAAACGGAGAGCTAGAACGGTTCTGTGTTTTCGCGAAAACACAGAACCGCTCTATTGGATGCTACCCTGCCGCCGGTCTCGCGGCCAACGCCGTCAGCCGGCGAGGGCGCCTTGTCCACAGCTGAGCCGCTTCAGTCGAGCACGGAAACGATCGCCTTGGCGAGGTCGTCCATGCCGTCCTCCGGCAGGCCGGCGACATTGATGCGGCTGTCGCCGACCATGTAGATGCCATGCTCGGCACGCAGCCGCTCGACTTGCGCTTCCGTGAGGCCAAGCCGCGAGAACATGCCGCGATGGCTGGCGACGAAGTCGAAGCGGTCGGAATTGGACTGCCGGCGCAGCGCCTCGGCGAACTGGACACGCAGCCTCAGCATGCGCAGGCGCATCTCTTCGAGCTCGGCTTCCCAGTCGGCGCGCAAGTCGGCGTCTTCCAGCACGATGCGCACCGCCGCGGCTCCATGGTCCGGCGGCATCGAATACATGGCGCGCGCTGCCGACAGCATCTGGCCCATCGCTACATCGGCCTGGGCGCCATCCTTGGCCAGCACCATCGCCGCGCCGACGCGGTCGCGGTAAACGGCAAAGTTCTTCGAGCAGCTCGACGCGACGACCATTTCCGGAACCTTCGCGGCCAGCAGCCGCAAGCCCAGCGCGTCGGCCTCGAGGCCATCGCCAAAGCCCTGATAGGCAATGTCGACGAACGGCAGCAGGCCGCGCTCGACGACCAGGCCGGTGACGGCCTCCCATTGGGCCATGTCCAGATTGGCGCCGGTCGGGTTGTGGCAGCAGCCATGCAGCAGCACCACATCGCCGCTATTGGCCGTCCGCAGCGCCGCCAGCATATCGTCGAAGCGCACAGCGCCCGACGCGGCATCGAAATAGGGATATTCACGGATCTGCAGGCCGGCGGCGCGCATCACCGGCATATGGTTTGGCCAGGTCGGGTCCGACAGCCAGACCGTTGCATCCGAACGCGTCCGCCTGAGCAATTCCGCCACCAGCCGCAGCGCGCCTGAGCCGCCCGGCGCCTGTGCCGCCCGGATGCGCGTCATGTCCGCGCCGGGGCCGAAGGCGAGCTTGGCCATCACCGTGTTGAAGCCGGTATCCCCGGCAAGGCCGAGATAGGTCTTGGTGTCCTGGCCTTGCAGCAGCCGCCTCTCGGCCTCGCGCACGGCGCGCATCACCGGCGTCTTGCCGTCGCGGTCCTTGTAGACGCCAACGCCGAGGTCGACCTTGTTGGGGCGCGGATCGGCGCGATAGAGGCCGATCAGGGCAAGGATCTTGTCGGTGGGAGCTGGCTGCAGGTCTTCGAACATTACTATGGTTCCGTTGGCGCGGCGGATTGATACTGAAATCGAGCCCGCTTCACCAGCGGTTTCGGTTAAAAACAAAGGCAAAAGTGACATTTGGCGATGCCACTTGTTGCGACGGGAGATCGGCATCGGACAAACAGGACGGTTGCCCGGTTTTGCCGGTGAGGCGAGGGCTGCCGAGAACGATACCCCCAGGCGGACCCAACGAAAAATTGGCAGGGGACCGGATTAAAATCCCCACATGCTCCGTAAACAGGGCATGAAACGCTCGATGCCACGCTTTGACATCATTGGACAGCTCGGCTCGCTGCGACGCTACGCCCGTTCGCTGACGCGCGACGGCGCGGACGCCGAGGATCTGGTGCATGACGCGCTGGTGCGCGCCTATGAGCGGCGCGGCACGTTCCGCTCCGGCGGCAATTTGCGCGGCTGGCTGCTGTCGATCGTCCACAACACGTTCATCGACCGCATGCGCTCGCGCCGCTCCGAAGCCGCACGCATCGAACAGGCCGGATATCTGGCCGACGGCAGCACGCCGGCGCCGCAGGAGCATTCGGTGCGCCTGGCGCAGGTGCGCGACGCCTTTTTCAGCCTGCCGGAAGAGCAGCGTTCGGCGCTGCATCTGGTCGCCATCGAGGGCCTTTCCTATCAACAGGCGGCCGATGCTATCGGGGTGCCGCTGGGAACGCTGATGTCACGTATTGGCAGGGCCCGGGCAGCGCTTCGTCAGATGGAAGACGCAGCCCCGGCGCGCGGCAAAAATCATCTCAGGATCGTGGGAGGCGAGTCATGACGACCGCTGCAGTCGACCCCGTCACCGACATCGATCTCGACGCCTATGTCGACGACCAGATCGACGTCACCCGCCGCATCGAGGTCGAGGCATTTCTGTCGGCCCGTCCGGAAGCGGCGGCGCGCGTGATGTCTGACCTGCGGACCCGCGACGAGCTGCGCGTGGCGCTTGCCGGCTCCAAGCGCATGGCGCGGCCGGCGACG
>NZ_AYWP01000039.1:0-47053 GCF_000502435.1 Mesorhizobium sp. LNHC232B00 | reverse complement strand
ACGGCCTCAGACGCTTCAACGCCATCGTAGACGGCTTCGTTCTCGCCTCACAAAAATGAGCCCGAAGCAAATGTGTGCCCACGCTAGCCCGCAAGGGGAGAAGGAAGAGCGCCCAGCGCCGCTACTCCACCTTCACCAGCACGGCGCTCTCGAACTCCAGCACCTTGTCGCCGGCCGAGGCGAAGGCCTCGCAACGCAGCGTCAGCAGGCGCCAGCCGGGGCGCGAGGCGATCGGGCGGTGGGAAAGGGCGGTGCGCGTGAAGGTGACGGTCTCGCCGGCGTAGACCGGCTTCAGCCATTTCAGGTTCTTGAAGCCGGGCGAGGGGCCGAATTCGGGGACCAAGCCGAGGCCGCTCCAGGCAGCGCCCCCGGTGTCCATGCCGGCTTCGAGATTGAGTTTCATCCAGGTGGCGGCCGTATGCCAGCCGGACGCGCAGAGGCCGCCGAGCACGCTCTTCCTGGCGGCTTCCTCGTCGATATGGAAGATCTGCGGGTCGTATTTGCGGGCGAAGGCCTTGATCGCCTCGGGCTCGAATGTGTGCGAGCCCAGCGTCACGGTGGCACCGATGCGGAAGAATTCGTCCAGGGTCATGCCAGGCTCCCCGCGGCCTCACGCGTGAGGAACATGACCGAATTCTCAAGCTCGAAAACGTTTTCGCCGCGCTGGTTGAACAGTTCGCTGCGCATGGTGACGAAGCCCAGTTGCGGCTTCGATTTCGACAGGCGCTTGGCGACAACCACGAGGCTGCCGGTGAGCTGGTCGCCGGCCAGGACCGGCTTCTTCCATTTGACCTGGTCCACGCCGGGCGCGCCCTGGCAGGTGGAGTCCAGCAGGAAGGCATCGCACAGCATGCGCATGAACATGGCGCAGGTGTGCCAGCCCGAGGCCGCCAGCCCNCCGCCAAGGATGCTGGCCTTGCCGGCCTCCTCGTCGAGATGCATCGGCTGGGCGTCGAACTCCCGCGCGAATTCGATGATCTCGGCGGCACTTACCAGCTTGGTGCCGAGGTCGAGCGAGGTGCCCTCGACGAAGTCCTCATAGGCCCAGGTTTTTGCAGTCATGGTCTGAAATCCGGCTCAGGAATCCGCGATCCGCAGGGATCGGGCATCCCGGATGCAGGCAGGGCGCGGTTTGGTCAAGTTATTTCTGGTGCGCCAGCAACAGGCAGTCCGCCCGTGGCGACCCGATCAAAGCCAGCCACGGCGGCGGAAATACCAGAAGGGCAGGATCGCCGACAGGATCATCAGGCCGATGGCGAAGGGATAGCCAAGCTGCCATTTCAGCTCGGGAATGACGTCGAAATTCATGCCGTAGATGGAGGCGACCAGCGTTGGCGGCAGGAAGATGACAGCGGCGACCGAGAAGATCTTGATGATGGCGTTCTGCTCGATCGAGATCATGCCGAGCGTGGCGTCGAGCAGGAAGGAGATCTTCTGCGACAGGAAGGTGGCGTGGTCGGCAAGCGACAGCACGTCGCGCGACAAGGTCTTGATGCGGGCGCGGATATCCTTGCTCATCCTGGTCTGGGTGGCGACATGGGCGAGGAAACCGGCGAGGCGCTGCAGCGAGATCAGGCTGTCGCGCACGGAAGAGGCGATGTCCTCCTTGCGGCCGATGGCTTTCAGCAGCTCCTGGAAGTCGCGGTTGCGCTTCGACGCCTTGGTCGAGGTCGCCTGGAAGATGTCACGCGAGATCACTTCCACGTCGCGGCCGGCGCGCTCGAGAATGTCGGCAAGGCGATCGACGATCGCTTCCAGCAGGCCGATCAGGATGGTGTCGCCGCTGGTGCACCCGGTCGCCGCCTTCTCGGCGCGCAGCGGAAAGGTCTTGAACGCCTTCGGTTCGTGGTAGCGCACCGTGATCAGCCTGTTGCCCGCAAGCGCGAACGTGACCGGTGACATCAGGGGATCGTCGACCTCGGTCTGGGCGGGCAGGGTGGCGGTCATGAAGTAGGCGCCGTCCTCGATGTAGAGGCGGCTGGAAATCTCGATCTCCTCCATCTCCTCGCGGGTCGGGATGGCGATGCCGAGCCAGCTTTCGATGGTGGCCTCTTCCTCCTTGGTCGGATTGACGAGATCGGCCCAGACCACCTTGTCGCCATTGGCCTGGAGGTCGTCGGTGAGGCGCAGGCGATCATTGTCGACGACGAAGGCCTTGATCATCGCCAGATCTCCCCTGCTGGATCAAAGGGCGGTTGGATTGATGTCGGATTGCACGGCTCTTCGTCGCATGCGCCGAGCGTGTGCCCGCCGCTTAGACCCGTGCCATGACAAAATCAAGACAAGTGGCCATTGGACGGGATGGCACCAGAGCTCGGAGATACGCCGATAGTGCATCGCCGCAGGATCGCGACGATGCTTTGGATGCCTACCGTGCGAGCAACGTGTTGAACTTGAACAGCATGATGTCGCCGTCCTGGACGACATATTCCTTGCCTTCANCTTCATCGCGTGCCTTGCCGGCTTCCTTGGCCGCCACTTCGCCGCCCAGCGTGACGAAGTCGTTATAGGCCCTTATGGATGGTTCATGCGCGGGTTTCAGCTTGTTGCATTTGCTTTAGATACTTTGTTGAAGAGATAAGGGGTACTTTTCGGGACTACATTGTTCGTTCCTCGAACGCCAAATTGGCTAGACACTTGCCCATTTTCGAGGTTGGATAGTGCGCTTGGGCGGGGATATTAAATTTGGCAAAACATGTCTTTGGGGGACCTGACACGTCGAGAAAATTGAAATGTCTGCAAGAGTATTTGCAGGCGTTTTCGATTGCGCTTCGAAATCAGGATTTTGCTTGCATCTACATCGACGCATTTGCTGGTTCTGGCACTCGCACCGAAGTGCGCCCCGGTTTGCCGCTATTCGGGCCGGATTTTGCTGAGCCAGAGGAAATCACGACACCAGGGTCGGCCCGAATCGCGATCGAAATCGATCCACCAATGCACTCGATTGTTCTCATTGAACAAGACACGTCCCGGTTCTCAGAACTTCAAACTCTGGTTGAGGAGTATCCAGATCGCAAAATCATCGTGC
The DNA here is from genome assembly GCF_000502435.1 of Mesorhizobium sp. LNHC232B00. NCBI lineage: Bacteria > Pseudomonadati > Pseudomonadota > Alphaproteobacteria > Hyphomicrobiales > Phyllobacteriaceae > Mesorhizobium > Mesorhizobium sp. LNHC232B00. The sequence goes on along the minus strand of NZ_AYWP01000039.1, from coordinate 44,025 downwards.
GCAATGGGGACGCCAATAAACTCGTGCAGCGTCTATGCACGAATACCCCTTGGCGAGGTTCCGAAATTGTCGGCCGTGGAATACGTGGGGTTATTTTTCTAGATCCGTACGGCATGGAGGTGTCTTGGGAGACGGTGGAGGCAATTGCCAAGACCGAGGCACTGGATTGTTGGTACTTCTTTCCGCTGTCCGGCCTCTACAGGAATGCTCCGCACGATCCGGCAAAGCTCGATCTTGGCAAGCAAGCAAGTCTAGATAGGGTTCTAGGCGCCAGCGACTGGCGGTCTCGTTGGTATAATCATGAAATTGCGCGTGAAGACATTTTCGAAACGCAAGGGCTGGCGGCGCGCCGAGCTGATGTAAACGCGATTGAAGCCTATGTGAAAGAACGCCTTGAAACCGCCTTCAAAGGTGCCGTGCTTGATCCGGTTCGGCTTCACCACAGGAACGGTGCGCCGCTTGCATCGCTTTTCTTTGCGGTTTCGAATACTAGCTCGGCAGCCGTGAAGCTGGCGACCAAGATGGCATCTCACATTCTCAATTCTGGTAGGTCATCCCACAAGCGCTCACGATAGGTTCGACCTGTTGCCTTCTTGTTCTTCCCGCCCCACTGTTTGAAAAAGAATGCGGCATCGGCATCGGTGCATTGGTCGAAGATTTCGTCGATCCACTTCGGGTCCATTGGACGTGCGTTGGGGCCGCTTTCTCCACCGACTATGGCCCAGTGAATGCCTGCTAGGCTTGCGCCCGCCACTGAGCCTATCAGCGGTTCATAGGAGACAAACCTTATGGCCGCTGGAACAGCTCGAAGCTCATCCAATCTGTGAAGCACCCGGCTATCCTCAACGCTTGTTCCAAGCCATACGTTCGACAGAACTTCAAATGCTTTCGTTGATAGAATTTCTGCCATCCTATCTGGCCGCTTGGTGAGGATTTGATAAGTGTGGCGCGGGGTGGCGCCCATAACGCGCCAAACGTCGCGGATGAAGTCCACCGGTACATCCGCGTGGAAAAGATCGGACATCGAGTTGACGAAAACACGGCGCGGTTTCTTCCAAGACGCAGGAATGTCGAGAGAGCCGCTATCGAGCCTTATTTTGCCTGTCCACTTTGCCCTTCCACCGCTTTCCCGTGTCAATCCCACGTACTTCTCGACTCCCATCGCTTCGAGGCGGGCAGCCATCCGCATGGCGTAGCAGTTGGTGCATCCTGCCGTAAGGATCGTGCATCCGGCAACAGGGTTCCACGTCGCGTCAGTCCATTCGATTGATGTCTCGGCCATTTTCCGCTCTTCTCTTCGTCTGCTTTAAAACTGCCCGAAGATCGTAAATACCCCGATAAGTCTATTGTAGGAATTTCTTCATATCAAGAATGTTGTCAGACAGCAGTTCGAGACGCTCTTTCCCGAAGCATCACGTGTTGAACTTGAACAGCATGATGTCGCCGTCCTGGACGACATATTCCTTGCCTTCATCGCGTGCCTTGCCGGNGCCTACCGTGCGAGCAACGTGTTGAACTTGAACAGCATGATGTCGCCGTCCTGGACGACATATTCCTTGCCTTCATCGCGTGCCTTGCCGGCTTCCTTGGCCGCCACTTCGCCGCCCAGCGTGACGAAGTCGTTATAGGCGATGGTCTGGGCGCGGATGAAGCCGCGTTCGAAATCGGTGTGGATGACGCCGGCGGCCTGCGGGGCCTTGTCGCCCTTGTGGATGGTCCAGGCGCGCGTCTCCTTCGGCCCGACGGTGAAATAGGTGATGAGGTGCAACAGCTCGTAGCCGGCGCGGATGACCTTGTTCAGGCCGGGCTCGTCGAGGCCGAGCGAGGACAGGAACTCCATCTCCTCTTCATCCGAAAGCTGGGCGACTTCGGCCTCGATCGCGGCCGAGATCACCACGGTGCCGGCGCCCTGGGCGGTCGCCATCTTTTCCACGGCCCTGGTGTGTTCGTTGCCGGTGGCGGCATCGGCCTCGGCGACGTTGCAGACATAGAGCACGGGATGCGAGGTCAACAGGTTCAGTCCCTGCAGGATGCGCAGGTCCTCGGCCGAAATGCCCTTGAGCAGGATGCGGGTCGGCTTGCCGGCCTGCAGCAGTTCGAGCGCTGCCTCCATCATCGGCAGCACGGTCGTCGCTTCCTTGTCCTTGGTCGAAGCGCGCTTGCGGAATTGCACGATGCGGCGCTCGAGGCTGTCGAGGTCGGCGAGCATCAGCTCGGTCTCGACCGTCTCGGCATCGGCGACGGGGTCGATGCGGCCCTCGACATGGGTGATGTCGTCATCCTCGAAGCAGCGCAGCACGTGCACGATGGCGTCGACCTCACGGATGTTGGCGAGGAACTGGTTGCCCAGCCCTTCGCCCTTCGAGGCGCCGCGCACCAGGCCAGCGATGTCGACGAAGGAGATGCGAGTCGGGATGATCTCCTTCGACTTGCCGATCGCGGCGATCTTGCCCAGGCGCGGGTCGGGCACCGCCACCTCGCCGGTGTTCGGTTCGATGGTGCAGAAGGGATAATTGGCGGCCTGCGCCGCCGCCGTTCTGGTCAACGCGTTGAAGAGCGTGGACTTGCCGACGTTGGGCAAGCCAACGATGCCGCATTTGAAACCCATTTTGTCCAGTCCTATCGGGAATTCGAAATTTGATGAGGGCTATGGGCGATAGGGGGGAGGAACGTCAAGCCCCGCGGTCGCACGGGCAGGGCCGCGAAAGGCCGCATCGCAGGGCGATCGGCCGTTTTTGAGCAGTTCGAGCCGCGCCTTTAGGACGCTACTTCACGTCGATGGTGACCGGCTGAACGGCGCGGACAGTGTCTTCCCACGGCCGCTTCAGTTCAAAGCGAAGCTGGATCTGTCCAGGCTTGCCGCAGGAAACCGTGAAACGCTGCAAGGTTGTGCCGCCTATTCCTGTGTTATCGGGCTTGCTGTCAATCTGGGTGATGGTGCAGCCCGCCGGCGCCGGCGGAACCGACCAGACGACGCCCGCGCCAGGCGTCGCCGGCAATTCCACGACAATCTGCTCGCCGATTGCGGGTTGGAAATTCATGGTCGCTCGTTCGTTCGCCATCGCTTCTTCCTTTGTGGCGACGGGCGGCGCGCCGATGCGCGCCGCCTTCCGATCCCATCACCGTCGCCTCAGTTCCAGCCGTTGCTGGGAGCCGTCTGCCAACGATNCCTTCCGATCCCATCACCGTCGCCTCAGTTCCAGCCGTTGCTGGGAGCCGTCTGCCAACGATGATATAGGGCGAGATCCGTGCCGCGCACGAAGACTTCCATACGGCCGTCCTTGTTGTTGACGATCGCCGTGTCGCCGACGATGCCGCCACCCAGCGACGCCCAGCCGCTCCAGCCATTGCTCGGCGCGGTCTGCCAGATGTGCCAGCAGGCCCCGTCAGTGCCACGGGCGAAGATTTCCATGCGCCCGTCGGCATTGTGGCCGAGCGCCGGCGCGCTGGTGATGATGCCGCCCAGCGATGCCCAGCCGCTCCAGCCATTATTGGGCGCGGTCTGCCAGATATGCCAGAGCGCATTGTCGGTGCCGCGCCCGAACACTTCGAGGCGGCCGTCCTTGTTCTGGCCAACGGCAAGGTCGCTGGTCAAAATGCCACCCAGCGAGGCCCATGAACTCCAGCCATTGTTGGGGGCTGTCTGCCAGAGATGCACCACTGCCCCGTTGTTGGCACGAGCGAAGACCTCGATGCGGCCGTCCTTGTTGTTGGAAGCTACCGGATTGCCCGATATCTGAACGCCGAGCGAAGCCCAGCCGCTCCAGCCCCGTTGCGGGCCGCCCTGCCAGATGTGCCAGAGGCCGCCGTCATTGCCCCTGGCGAAGACTTCTACCCGTCCGTCGACATTGCGCACCGCACTGGGGTCGCTGGTGATGCCGCCGCCGAGCGAAGCCCAGCCGCTCCAGCCGCTGCTGGGCGCGGTCTGCCAGATGTGCCACAGAGCGCCATCGGCTCCCCTGGCGAACGCCTCAAGCCGGCCGTCGCCATTGCCGATGACGGCCGGGGTGCTGGTGATGATGCCGCCCAGCGATGCCCAGCCGCCCCAGCCATTGTTGGGCGCGGTCTGCCAGATGTGCCAGAGCGCGTTGTCGGTGCCGCGCGCGAAAACCTCGATGCGGCCATCCTTGTTGTTGCCGGCGACGGCTTCGGTGGTGAGCTTGCCGCCCAACGGCTGCCAGCCGGACGATGGCAGGATGATGCCGGTTGCACCGTACATCGGATACAGCTGGCCGTCATACTTGAAGTCGTCATAGCTGATCTTGCCAAAGCCGCCGATGCCCCAGGTCGTGTCCCACGAGTTCTTGACGATCCAGCACTGCTCCGCCTCGGAATAGCCGATGACGAGAACGCAGTGGCCGCCGGCGACATCGCCGGTGACGTGGTGGTAGATGCCGCCGGAATAATTGAAGAAATCATTGTAGACGGTGAAGCAGCCGGCGACCGGACCGACGCTGCTGAGATGGTTCTTGATTGCGTTCGCATCCACCAGCTTGTGCACGGCCGTCAGCTTGCTGATGCGCGCCGGACGGTTCGGCGCGGCGTGGCAGGCCGGGGGGCCGCTCCAGATATCGTTGTTGGGAAATGCCGACGGGTAGGGGAAGCCGGCTTCGTCGCAGACGCCGCGTCCCTTGATCTGGTCGAGGCACTGGTCGGGCCACCAGCCGCCGCAATTGGCGCCGTGCGATGAGCAGAAATGCGAGTCGGCTTCCGACAGGTCGAACCAGCGGCCGGTCTCGATATGCGACATCGCCTCGATAAGGCCGACCGAGCCAAACGAGACGCAGGAGCCACATCCGCCCTGGTTCTTGACCGGGGTAATATGATTGCCGTTCTTGTTGCGCCAGTCGACGGCGGGCGCAAAACCCGGCGCCGCGGCAAGCGACGGCGGCTGGTTGCGTGCCGCCGCGAGCAGGGCGATGGCTTCATCGCTGGGAATGGCGCCCAGCATCTGGAGGCGTTTTTTGGGGTCCATGAGCGAGATCGGGGTTTCGGCCGCCCGCCATCTGGCATTGTTGGTTGCCAGGGCGCTGCTCAGCGCAGAGAACGTCAAAGGAGTTCGGGCCATAAACAGTTCCCTCGTGTCGGTGAAAACGTGCGACTGCCCGGCAAAGCCGAAAGGCATGCGACAACCACACTTTGCATCCATGACCTCCGGCAGGGTCATGGTCTGTGAGGGATTTCACTATTGGATATGCTGACGGCGCATCGGCGGCCCAAGCCGCATCGGTCGGCAAGCTTGAGGCCGTGCTCGTTGCTTCCGCGGGGCAAATCCAGACAAATTCCGGCAGCTCTATGCAGGCGATCGCGTGGTCAGGGATGCATCAGCCGTGGCGGTCTGAAATTGTCAGCCGGCGTTCGTTCGCTCCGGGAATAATCGCCCGGCGGCAGCCGTCTCAGCCGTCGTTTTTGCCGAACAGCTTTTTCAGCATGGCGGCCATCGGGCCACTTTCCGGCAGCTTGGCCGGCGCCTGCTGCGGGCGCGCCTGGCGGATGTGGCTCTGGGCCTTAGGGCCCTGCACCTTGGGGGCCTTGGACGGCGGGCGGTCATCGTCGCCGGTCGGCACGAGCTTGTCGCGCAAGGCGAGCGTCACCCGGTTCATGAAGGAATTGTCGTCGCCCTTGGCCAGCAAGCCGGCATCGTCGGCTATGGTGTCGAGCAGAACGTCCAGCCATTCGCGGTCGGCCTTGGCGAAGTCGCCGAGGACATGGCCATGCACCATCTCCTTGACGCCGGGATGGCCGACGCCGATGCGAACACGGCGGAAGTTCTTGCCGACATGCTGGTCGAGCGAGCGGATGCCATTGTGGCCGCCGGAGCCGCCACCGACCTTGACCCGAACCTTGCCCGCTGCAAGGTCGATCTCGTCGTAGAAGACGGTGAGTGCCTCGGGGCCAAGCTTGTAGAAGCGCAGCAATTCGCCGACCGACTGGCCGGACAGGTTCATGAAGGTCTGCGGTTTGATCAGGATGATCTTTTCGCCGCCGAGTGTGCCCTCGGCGATCAGGCCCTGGAATTTCTTCGCCCAAGGCGAGAAGGAATGGCGGCGGGCGATTGCGTCCGCCGCCATGAACCCGACATTGTGCCGGTTGTCAGCGTATTTCGCGCCCGGATTGCCGAGGCCTGCAAAGACAAGCGCTGTCTTCTCTGGCATCGTCAGCTCCAGGCGTGAAAGAGTTACTTCTCTTCGGCGGCCGGAGCCGCTTCCGGTGCAACCTCGACCGTCTCTTCCGTCTCCGGCTTCATCGCCGACGAACCGGCAATGGTTGCGACGGTGAAGTCGCGGTCGGAGATCACCGGCTTGACGCCGGCCGGCAGCTTGACCGCCGAGATGTGGATCGAATCTCCGATGTTGGTGCCGGTGAGATCGATGGTGATGAACTCCGGGATCGCATTGGCCGGGCAGTGGAACTCGACTTCGTGACGCACGATGTTGAGCACGCCGCCGCGCTTGATGCCGGGCGACTTGTCCTCATTGATGAAGTGGACAGGCACGTCGACATTGACCTCGGTGTCCTTGCCGATGCGCAGGAAGTCGACATGGACAGGGAAATCCTTGACCGGGTCGAGCTGAAAGTCCTTCGGCAGGACCTGGATCTTCTTGCCGTCGACATCGATCGTGGCGATCGTGGTCAGGAACCCGCCGCCATGGATCTTGTAGTAGATGTCCTTGTAGGTGAGAGCGATCGCCAGGGGAGGCTGCTTGTCACCATAGATTACTGCAGGCACTTTACCGTTGCGGCGAACTGCACGGGCGGACCCCTTACCGACCTGTTCGCGCGCTTCGGCCTTGAGCTCGTAAGTATCGTGGCTCATGGCTTTTCCTTTCGCGTGTTATGGAGCGTTTGCGGCGGGCAATGTGCCCAAGCCGTAAACGTCGAAAGCCGCCAGTCCTGGATGTCCGAATGCCGGCAGCCGCTCACGCGGACCTTTGTTCGGGATCACAAGGGGAAGGCAGCCTTCCGCCGCGTTGCCTCCAAGGGTGTCTACGCGGGTGGCGGCTCTATAGCGGAAGGCGGGCAGGCGTGCAAGCCATGGCGGGGCAGTCGCCAGCCCGCCTGGTTCTGATCGCGGATCAACGCCTCACGCAGCGCTTGGATCTGCCGGATTAGCGCGCCAAGCTCAACCAGCGCCGTGCCCGAGCGCGCGGGCAACAGCCGATGGTAGGCACTACTGCCGCGACATGAGCTTAAGCCACTGGCGGCGGAGCTTCTGGGTCAAAGTGCGTTTGGGTCGTGCTCGGGAGGTGATCTGCACGCGCCAGTCCGGAATATTCCAGTCCGGAACATAATTGCCGGGTTCCGTGCTTGCTGCCCGAACCTTCAGCGCCAGCCATGTCATGTCGACAGGCGCGCATCCATTGGCCAGCAACCGGTTGGTGAGCATATGCTCATTGAGAATGGCCCGGGCCTTGCTCTCGAAAAACGGCAGCGTTTCAGGCGTAAGATCGAACCTGGAATGCCAGACTGTCCATTTGCTGGCTCCGTCGCCGGTGAGCCAACGCAGCAAAAACCGCTGACATCCTTGCGAGATCGGCGCGTCATCACGGAAGGGCTGCTGGGGGTTCCCGCTGAAAATCGGCGTGTTCCTGCCGACGCTTACCAAAGATCCCAGGCTGCTGAGTTGCCGTGGGCGCATCAAGATGAACGAACTGCGGAGCCAGGCCTGCGAAGCGATTCCGAAAATCGAAATGGCCTCGTCGTGAAAATCAATGCGGCCCAGCGCCCCTTGTAAGCCAAGCAGCGACCGTAACGAGCCGCCATCGATCAACTTGAGATGGTCAGGCAACTTGAGATGGTCAGGTGTGGATACTGCGAAGGCCGAAGTGGCCAAGTGAACCAGATCGTAGTCATGAAGTTTGGCGCCGATATGATTGATGCCACAGTCCCACGCGGAGAACTCCCAATCGACGTTCGACGCGCCGATCAGTTCGACCTCGCGGTCGAGATCGGAGCCATGACCGACCGGCAACGAGTTGTCGATCACGAGCATGCGATGCGCAACGTCCGGCAACTGGTGGGCGAACATAGCTCGCAAGTCCTGCCATGCGGTCGGATACTTCTGGGTCCCGTGACGCACCAGAAGGGTCAAAACACGAAGCGGGGGAGCGTGCATGTCGAATCCAGGCGCACCGTTTTCCAGCGTCAACGCCTTCTTCCCGTCAAGTGCGAACGGATCTTTTCAACGTCTTCTCGAGGCGGGGCGAACGCAAGCAAGTTTTGAGAATTTCTCCGCTTTTATAGGTTATGACGAATCCACTTATTTTGGGTTGCTGGTACCCATTTACCTCGACTTTTCTGCAGCATTGCTCGTGCAATACCCTATAGTAGAATAGAAAGCCTATAGGTCATTCGACACGAATCGACTGCTCCAGTTCGTTTCGTGCAAGCCTGAACACAAGAGGGCGAACCAAGGAGGCTTTTCGATTCCATTTGATTGCAAGTCCGTGCAACGAGCGCTGTGATTGGCCGGGCCGCACTTACTAAGTCAATCGAAGTTGCCATGACGCAAACTCAATCGCTTTCGCGCAGCATGCTCTCCATGGAGAAGGTTGTGCGATCGATCGATGTTAATCCCTGGCACGCCGTGCGCAGTTCAAGGTGCGGCGAGGCAGCTGGTGCCGTCCTATTTGCTGATCAACGCGTCACGCAGTGCCTGGATCTGCCGGTTCAGGGCGTCCAGCTCAGCCAGCGTCATGCCCGAGCGCTCGACCAGGGTCTCGTTCAGGCAGTTGCACTGGACGAGCAGCGAGCGTCCGGCTGATGTCAGGTCGACCTGGACCTGGCGCTCGTCGGTCCGGCTGCGCTGGCGGGTGACCAGCCCCGCCTGCTCCATGCGCTTCACCAACGGTGTGATGGTGCTCGATTCCAGAGCGAGCCGGTCGGCGATGGAGCCGACCGACATGCCGTCGGCCTCTCCAAGCGCGTTGAGCACCAGATATTGCGGATAGGTGATCCCCATCTCGTCCAGCATCGGCTTGTAGGTGCGATTGATCGCCATCGAGGTGGCATAGAGCGTGAAGCAGAGCTGATTGTCCAACGGGAGAGGCACGACGCATTCCTTTGCCGATTAATCACGAGATGCATACCACGAAAAATGATATCGTGATACATATTTTTATGGACAAGGCCTTCGAGTTGCGTTAGCGGTATTGATGTCGCGACATTGTTTATCGCAATATAATCAAAGGAGATTTGAGATGGCTTCGCAGACAAAGTCTGGCTCGGGCAGCGGCACGTTCACCACCAAGGATGGCACGCAGATCTACTACAAGGACTGGGGAACCGGTCAGCCCATCGTCTTCCATCACGGCTGGCCGTTGAGCAGCGATGATTGGGACGCCCAGATGCTGTTCTTCCTGGCGCAGGGCTACCGCGTCATCGCCCATGACCGGCGTGGTCACGGCCGTTCGACGCAGACCGATGTCGGCAACGAGATGGACACTTACGCCGCCGACGTCGCGGCACTTGTCGCGCATCTCGACCTCAAGGACGCCATTCATGTCGGCCATTCGACCGGGGGCGGCGAAGTGGCGCGTTATGTGGCGCAGTACGGTGCCGGCGGGCGCGTCGCCAAGGCGGTGCTGATCGGCGCGGTGCCGCCGATCATGCTCAAGACATCAGCCAATCCCGGCGGCCTGCCGATCGAGGTGTTCGACGGTTTCCGCGCCGCCCAGGCCGCCAACCGCGCCCAGTTCTTCCGCGATGTTCCGGCCGGCCCGTTCTACGGCTTCAACCGTCCGGGTGCAGAGGTGTCGCAGGGCATCATCGACAATTGGTGGCGCCAGGGCATGATGGGCGGCACCAAGGCGCATTATGATTGCATCAAGGCCTTTTCGGAAACCGACTTCACCGAGGATCTGAAGGCAATCGACGTGCCGGTGCTGGTCATGCATGGCGACGACGACCAGATCGTGCCGATCGCCGACTCGGCGCTGCTGTCGATCAAGCTGCTCAGGAAGGGCGAGCTCAAGGTCTACAAGGGTTTTCCGCATGGCATGGCGACAACCCACGCGGACGTCATCAACGCCGACCTGCTGGCCTTCTTCAAGGCATAAGGCCGTTCGGAACGAAAAAAGCACCCGCCGTCTGGTGGGTGCTTTTCCTTGTGTGGGTTTCCGGTCTGATCTAGGCGGCCGCCTGTGCCTTCCTGGCTTCCTTCATGTTGGGCAGGAACACGGTCAGCAATCCAAGAAACGGCAGATACGAGCAGATCTGGAAGACGAAATCGATGCCCTTCATGTCGGCGACGACGCCGAGCACGGCAGCCGCGATGCCGCCCATGCCGAAGGCGAAGCCGAAGAAGATGCCGGCGATCATGCCGACGCGGCCGGGCACAAGTTCCTGGGCGAAGACGACGATGTTGGAGAAGGCCGAGGACAGGATCAGCCCGATCAGCACCGTCAGAACCATCGTCCATTCCAAATTGGCGTAAGGGAGCGCCAGCGTGAACGGCAGCACGCCGACGATCGAGAACCAGATCATCGCCTTCTGCCCATAGCGGTCGCCGAACGGGCCGCCGAGCAGGATGCCGAGCGCCGAGGCGCCGAGGAACAGGAACAGCATGACCTGCGACATCTGCACCGAAACGCCGAACTTATGGATGGAATAGAAGGTGTAGTAGCTGGCGAGGCTGGCGATGTAGGCGTTCTTGCTCAGCACCAGTAGCGTCAGCACGATCAACGCGTTCATCACCTTGCGGCGCGGGAAGGGCGAGACGAAGCTTGCCGCCTTGCGATTGCCTTGCGCGGCGCGCAGGCGGCTGTACCAGCCGCCGACCTGCCACAGGATGACGATGCCGATCAGCGAGCCGACGGCGAACCAGGAGATGCTGGTCTGGCCGAAGGGCACGACGATGAAGGCGGCCAGCAAGGGGCCCATCGACTGGCCGAAATTGCCGCCGACCTGGAACAGCGATTGCGCCAGGCCGAACCGGCCGCCGGAAGCGAAGCGGGCGATGCGCGAGGATTCCGGGTGGAAGATGGCCGAACCGATGCCGATCAGCGAGGCGCCGATCAGGAGCAGGTAGTAATGCCCGGCATAGGCCAGCACGACCAGGCCGATCAGCGACGAGGCCATGCCGTAGGGCAGAGAATAGGGCATCGGCCGCTTGTCGGTGACCATGCCGATGATCGGCTGCAGCAGGGATGCCGTCACCTGGAAGGTGAAGGTCAACAGGCCGATCTGCCAGAAATCGAGGCCGTAGTTCTCTTTCAGAAGCGGATAGATGGCCGATAGCAGCGACTGCATGATGTCGTTGATGCAGTGGCACAGGCTCACCGCCAGGATGACGGTGAAGGCCGTCGCCTGGGCTGAAGCGGCGGTCGCGGGGGAAGCGACGCTGGTGGCTGTCGTATCGGTCAAGATAGGCTCCGTGGTCTTTTTGGCGGGCACGCCCGCGGGCAATCTGGCGGACGCTCTGCGGCCACCCTAGGGACGGTTGCCTTATAAGCTGCTTGCCGCGCGACTTCTTTCGTGGTTTGGTCCAATAGTTTCGCGAGTGGGCCAGAGAAGATGTCGCATGGCAGGGAAATCTTTCGCGCCGGCAATACCGACCTCGGCAAATTGCACGAAAGCCGCTGGCAGTGGCTGGAGCAGGTGGCCGGGCCGGCGGTGGCGTTGCCGACCGAATATCCCGACGGTTACCATGTGCCCCAGCACCGCCACAGCCGCAGCCAGTTGCTCCATGCGCTGGTCGGCGTCGTGCTGGTGACGACGCGGCACGGGCGCTGGATGGTGCCGCCCGACCATGCGATGTGGATTCCGGCCGGCACCGAGCATTCCGTCGAAATGCTGGGCGATGTCTCGATGCGCTCGGTCTATGTCATGCCGGGCGCGATAGCCGGACTGCCGGAAGGGTTGCGTGTCGTCGGCGTCACCGATTTGATGCACAGCCTGATCGTGGAATCGGAAAAACTGCCGCAGGGCGGCGAGCTGGAAGGGCGCGGCGGGCTGATCATGAACCTGCTGCTGCACGAAATCCCGACCTTGCCGGAGCGGCCGCTCGGGCTGCCGTTCCCATCCGATCCGAGGCTGGCGGCGCTCTGCCGGCGCTTCGTCGCCGCGCCCTCGCCGCACGCGACGATCGACGAGTGGGCCGATGCCGCAGGCATGAGCCGCCGCTCCTTCACCCGCGCCTTCCAGCGCCAGACCGGCTTGTCGCTGTCGACGTGGCGCCAGCAGGCCTGCCTGTTCGCCGCGCTGCCGAGGCTCGCCGATGGCGAGCCGATCACCAGGGTGGCGCTCGACCTGGGCTATGACAGCGTGCCGGCCTTCATCACCATGTTCAAGCGGATGCTCGGCACCTCGCCGCGCGGCTATATGCGCGGCGCACGCGAAAGCGTGGAGGTCGCTCGTCGCCTTGGGGGTCCGGTTCGGCTGGAAAGCCCGGCGCCGTAGCGGCAACCGTCTAGACGTAATTCCGGGACGGAAAACCGTTTCACGCTTTTCCTGGAATTACTCTAATCGAACAGACTCGACACCGATTCCTCGGTCGCGGTGCGCGAGATGGCTTCGCCCATCAGGTCGGCGATCGAGATGACGCGGATGTTGGGCGCGTCGAGCACGGCCTGCGTCGGCTGGATGGAATCGGTGATTACCAGTTCCTGCAGCTTCGAGCCGCTGATGCGGGCAACCGCTCCGCCCGACAGCACGCCATGGGTGATGTAGGCGGTGACGCTGGTGGCGCCGTTGGCCAGCAGCGCGTCGGCGGCATTGCACAGCGTGCCGCCGGAATCGACGATGTCGTCGATCAGCAGGCAGTCCTTGCCGGCGACCGCGCCGATGATGTTCATGACTTCCGATTCGCCCGGGCGCTCACGGCGCTTGTCGACGATGGCGAGCTGGGCGTCGAAGCGCTTGGCCAGCGCGCGGGCCCGCACCACGCCGCCAATGTCGGGCGACACCACCACGACATTGCCGAGCTGTTTGTATTTCGCCTTCACATCGCGGGCCATCACCGGCACCGAAAACAGGTTGTCGGTCGGAATGTCGAAGAAGCCCTGAATCTGGCCGGCATGCAGGTCGAGGGTCAAGACGCGGTCGACACCGGCGCGGGTGATCATGTTGGCGACCAGCTTGGCCGAGATCGGCGTGCGGCCCGACGCCCGGCGGTCCTGCCTGGCGTAGCCGAAATAGGGGATGACCGCCGTGATGCGTTTTGCCGACGAACGCATGAAGGCATCGATCATGATGAGCAGTTCCATCAGGTGATCGTTGGTCGGGAACGAGGTCGACTGCAGGATGAAGACATCCTCGCCACGCACGTTTTCCTGGATTTCGACGAAGATTTCCTGGTCGGCGAAGCGCCTGACCGTGGCCTTGCCCAGCGGGATGTTGAGATAGCGGGCGACCGCTTCGGCCAGCACCCTGTTGGAATTGCCCGCGAAGAGTTTCATGCACCGTTCCTGGTGGAGGATGGAGAACCCGGACAGACTCTCCTGCACCTTTTAACCGGGCTTTTAGCGGCCCGCGCCGGTATTGCAAGCGCCGAGATGGGGAATCCGCCGGCTAACCCTAGGAAAACGTCACGCTCATCACTGGCGGGCAACACCTCAGCTGGCCTTGCCGCCGAGAAACGCCGTGAACTGGTCGATCGTCTGGTCGGCGATCGCCTGCATGGTGGCCGGCGCCACCGCTTTCCAGGCGTCGGCGCTGCCGCCGGAATTGACCGAAGGCGCTTTCATCTGGCCATTGATGCGGTGCAGCCGGTTGCCGGCCGGGTCGTAGACATCCCAGACATAGATGACGGTGGTGTCCTTGCCTTCGGAGATCGCCGAGAAATAGCCCTTGAGCACATGGGTTGCGGTCTGATCCTGGCTGCCGGCCAGCGTGATGCCACGCTGCTTGGCCCGCGTCTGCAGTTCGGCCGTCAGCGGCGTGGCGGCTTCCACCGAAGCGCCGACGATCGGCGCGATCTGCAGGCGGGTCTTCGACAGGATGGCGGCGCTTTGAGCCGACGTGAGCGGCGCGGCAGCGGTTGCGCCGGCCGTGGTGGTCGCAGAAGCGCCGGCGGTGGTGGTGGCCGTCGATGACGGCGGGGGAACAGTGGCCGCGCCTTGCGCTCCCGGCGCCGAGGCCGCCGGCGGGGTGATTGCGGAAGGTTCGAGAACGTCCTTTGCGTTGGTGCAGGCGGCAAGAGCCAATGCCACAAGCAATGACACGGTCGTCACATGCGATCGTCTCATTTGCCTTCTAACTCCTTGGCGAAGAACGCCTCCCATTATGGATTCACTGTACGATCAAGTCGAGATCATGGCGGGACAGCGGCTTCGGCTGGGATTCGGTGGTCAGATAGGTGCGGCCAAGCGTCATTGCCGTCTCCGCCTCGGAATCCATGATGATCATGTGGGCGAACAGCGTCATGTTCGGCGCGATCGGCTCGGGGTTGCCCTGGTAGAACATCGGCATGTCCATCCAGGACGGGGTGAAGCGGGCACCGACCGAGTAGCCGCAGGCGTTCAGCCGATGCTTGGTCAGGCCATGCGCTTCCATGGTGCGGGCGTGGGCATCGAACACGTCACCGAAACTGTTGCCCGGTGTCATTGCCTTTTCGACGGCAAGAAGGGCAGCGCGGGCCGCGTCGAACAGTTCCTGATGGCGCTTCGAGACCTTGCCGGTCAGCACCGTGCGCATCATCGGCGCATGGTAATGATGAAAGACGCCGGCCCATTCCAGCGTCAGCTGGTCGTTCTTTGTGAGCTTGCGGCGACCGGCCTTGTAGCGGCAAAGCAGTGCGTCGATACCGGAGCCGATGATGAACTCGTTGGCCGGATAGTCGCCGCCGCCGGCAAAGATCGCGCCTTGCATGGCAGCCAGGATCAGGGCTTCGTCGCCACCCTGCTTGATCAGCGGCAAGGCCGCGTCCAGCGCGTCGTCGGAGAGGTTGGCGGCCTTCTCGGCCTTGGCGACCTCGGCCGGGCTCTTGAACAGGCGCAGCCGGCCGACGATGCCGGATGCATCGGCGATCTGGCCGAAGGTCTGCAATTGCTCGTCGAGCCGCCGGCCATTGAAGGCGGTCAGGCCGTGGGTGTCGTATTCGACGCCGATGCGGGCGCCGAGCAGGTCGAGATCGTTGAGCAGATTGCGCAGGTCGACCGCCGGATTGGCGCCGTCGCGGTCGGTCCACAGCACGATGTTGTCGATGATGGAGGTCTGGCGTGCCTGGCGCAGGTCGGCCGAGCGGGTCAAAAGCACCATCGAGCCGTCGGCCTTCACCACCAGGCACTGGAAGAAACAGAAGCCAAACGTGTCGTAGCCGGTGAGCCAGTACATGCTTTCCTGCGCGAACAGGAGCATGGCGTCGAGCTTCTTTTCGGCCATCTCGATCATCAGCCGGTCGCGCCGCGCGTCAAATTCCGATCGTTCAAAATGCAGCGCCATTATTCCTTCTCCAAAACGATGGCCGAAACCTGCCGGCCGTAATCGGGCTCCTTGCGGTGCGTGGTGCGCCGGTAGGAGTAGAACAGATCTTCCTCGGCATAGGTGCAGCGGCCGAGGCCCTCAGCCTTTACGCCGGCCCTGGCCAGCCGGTCGACCGTATAGCGGTTGAGATCGAACATGGCCTGGCCGGCATGTGCCGAAGGCGCGAAATAGCCGGTGTTTTCCGCATCGGCCTCGACGAAGCGAGCGACGAATTCCGGTCCGACCTCGTAGTTTTCGGGGCCGATCGAGGGGCCGAGCACGGCTATGATGTTTTCGCGCCGGGCGCCGAGGCCTTCCATGGCGGTGATGGTATTTTCGAGCACGCCCGTGAAAGCGCCTTTCCAGCCGGCATGCGCCGCGCCGATGACGCGCGCTTCCATATCGGCGAAGAGTACCGGGCCGCAATCGGCGGTCGAGGCGCCGATGGCGATACCCGGCCGGTCGGTGACGATGGCGTCGGCCTTGGGCCGTTCGCCGGCAAAGGGTTCCCTGGCGACAATGACGTCGGGCGAATGGACCTGCCAGGCGGTCAACAGATGGTTCGGCGGCACACCCATCCAGGCGGCGACACGGCGGCGGTTCTCGGCCACCAGCGCCTGGTCGTCATCCGACCCGGTGCCGATGTTGAGGCCCTGGTAGATGCCGGTCGAGACGCCGCCTATGCGGGTGAAATAGCCATGGCGGATGCCCTGTGCCTGCGCCTTGTCCAGCAGCGGCGACCGAACGGGATCCGGTTTGGTCTGATTCAGCATGCGGGCGTTGTTGTCCGTGTGGGCGGTTTCGTCAAGAAAAAGCAGCCGGCGGTTCCACCGCTCTTTTGCCGGACGCGAGATTGGGAGGGGTAACGGTGAAAAGTCAATCCGCCGTGGCAAAGGGGCGAACGGCCACGCCACGCGGGACGATGGCAAGCACCTTGAACAGATCGCCCATCGCCTTCGGGCCGGCGAGGCGTTCGACGTCGTCGGCAATCTTGTCGCGCGCCGCCTGGCCGGCATCGGCGCCAAGCCGGCCGGCGCGCTCGAGAATGCCCATGCCGAGCAGGAAATCGCCCTGCCTCGACAGATAGGCGTCGAGGCCATGTGCGCGCACGATTGCGGCAAGGGCGGCGAAATCGACGTGGGAGGTGAGGTCGGCTTCGCCGGGATTGGCCAGCACGTCTTCGTGATTGTGCTTGCGCAGGGCCTGCAGCGTGTCGCCGATACCCGGCCGCAGATGGCCGTAGTCAGGGAACAGCCCGACGCCGCCATGACTGGATATGCGCTCGGCGATGGCTGCCATCAGGGCAGAGCGGGCCGGCGCCACTTCGACGATCGCACCTTGCGGTGCGTCGCCGGCGTCGGCGGGGAGCAGCGTCGGGTCGACCGAGCCGGCGCCGGCGAAGAAGCAAAGTTCGTCCTTGTCGTCGAGACCGACCATGCGCTCGCGCCAGCTGGCGCCGGCCCGGACGAACTGGCGGATGGGCACGGCGTCGAACAATTCGTTGCCGACGATCAGCAGAGGCTGCCGCGGCAGCGTGTCGATGGTTTCGTGCCAGCCAACCGCGAAGGGCGTCGCGCCAAGCGTCTGTTTCTGGATCTCGGCCAGGCGCGGGCTGGTCTCGATCATGGCGAAGGCTGCGCCGTTGGCCAGGTCAGGTTCGAGCCGTGACAAGGTGCGCAGCATGTCCTTCATCAGTGTGCCACGGCCAGGACCGATCTCGGCGACGGTGACCGGTATCGGCCGGCCGATCGCAGCCCAGGCCTGGTAGAGCCAGACGGCGACGAGTTCGCCGAACATCTGGCTGATCTCCGGCGCGGTGATGAAGTCGCCGGCGGCGCCGAAGGGCTCGCGCGTCGTGTAGTAGCCGTCCGAGGGGTCGAACAGGCATAGTGCCATGTATTCGTTGACGGGGATCGGACCCGTCGCCTCGATCAGGTCGACGATGCGGGTCTTCAGCCGCGTCATGTCGCCTGCGGCTCTGCTTGCGTCACCGGCTTGGCGGTTGCCATCGCCCAGNCGGGTCTTCAGCCGCGTCATGTCGCCTGCGGCTCTGCTTGCGTCACCGGCTTGGCGGTTGCCATCGCCCAGATGCCGGCCAGGAGGCCGTCGGGCCACAGCTTCGGGTTGGCGGCGAGCCGTTTGGCATACCACCAGGGGAACAGGATGCCGACGATGTAGCCGACGCCGTACCAGTGCACCGCCAGCGGCCCGATCTGGATGAGGATCGGGTCTATGTTTGGAAACGGCAGCGAGGCCAGCGGCAGCAGGAAATATTCGTTCAACGGGGGCTCTCGGTTGCGAACGCGTTTGGGCGCGGACCATGCGGCAGGGTTTTGGCAGGGTCAAGGCAAGGTGGTCGGCGTCAAAGGTCGGATCGGATCACCCTTGCAGGCCCATCGCGCCGTGCAGGCGGTGCGCTCAATCCCGAGGCTTGTCGGCCACCAACTGCCGCAACGCGTCGTTGATCCTGTCCTGCCAGCCGGGGCCATCTTCCTGGAAATGATCGAGTACGGCCCGGTCGATCCGGATCGAAACCAGCTCGCGGACATTCGGCGCGGCCGAAGCTTCGCGAATTGGCGGTGCCGGCTTCTTCACCGGTTTGAAGGCAGCTTCGGCGGCTGCCATCGGATTTGTCGGTCGGCGCGGGGGCGTTGCCATTGGTTGACCCTGACTGAGATGTGCTTGACGCGGTAGGAGATGAGAACACAATAGGCGATCTGGAGCCCTCAAGTACAGCTTTTGCGCCGCCTGAGAGCTTCTTACAAGCATGGCACTGCCATGCGCCATAGCAACGCAGAGGCCGCACCAGCCCTCAACCTTCTTGCATTCGGCGCGCCGCGCCACTACGTCAATTTCAGCAACCGAGGATTTGCCATGTCGACCGGACCGAACCGCATTCTCGATGAATTCGCCAAGTTGATGACCGATGCCGCGGGTGCCGCGCAAGGCGTTCGGCGCGAGGTCGAGACCGCCTTCAAGGGGCAGGCCGAGCGTATCCTCAACACGATGGACGTGGTGCAGCGCGAGGAATTCGAGGCCGCGCGCGAGATGGCCGCCAAGGCCCGGGACGAGAATGCCCGGCTTGCCGCCCGTATTGAATCGCTCGAAGCCAGGCTCGCCGAACTGGCCGGTGATGCCGCACCGGCGGCGGCGGCAAAGCCTCGCGCAAAAAAATAATCGTTAAACTTTTCCACATAGTGCGAGTCTGAAAAGCGCTTTGCCGTGAATCGCTTAACGGCATTGCATGAATCTTTGCGACAGCGCCTTTCCACATGCGAATGCCGCAGTGCGAAAAATTGGGCTGTTCACGCGACTCCCGATCAATAGACTGAATTTGTTGCATGATTCGGAGCAGGGTCATGCGGCCGGGCGGTGGGGTCCGGTCTGGGGTCTTTGCGTCGAGAAGCAGTCTTTGGCGCGAAGAAAGTCCTGGCCGTCCGAGTTCTAGATCAGATTGTTCGTTGTGTGTGCCCTCCCGCGGAGCGTGTGGCGGCGCTCCTCAGAACGACAGGAAGCATTCCATGGAACTTCTCGAACTCGAATTCTCCCGCGAAATCCATCCGGTGGATGTTATCGAGCAGGTGGCCCACAACAACGACTGGTCCTTCGAACGGGCAGGCGACGACGAGATTTCGATCTCGGTCGCTGGCAGCTGGACCGACTATCACGTGTCCTTCTCCTGGATGGAGGATTTCGAGGCGCTGCATCTGGCCTGCGCCTTCGACATCAAGGTGCCGGAGACCCGCGCGCTGGAAGTGATGCGGCTGTTGTCGCTGATCAACGAGCAGATGCTGTTCGGCCATTTCGATCTCTGGGAGCAGGAAGGCGCGATCATGTTCCGCCAGTCGCTGCTCTTGGCCGGCGGGGTCGAACCGTCGAGCCAGCAGGTCGAGGTGCTCTTGTCCTCGGCGCTGGAAGCTTGCGAATGCTACTTCCAGGCGTTCCAGTTCGTCGTCTGGTCGGGAACCTCGGCCAAGGACGCGCTGGCCGGCGTGCTGTTCGAGACCTATGGCAACGCCTGAACCCCTGTAGGCAGACAAGACCGAGATGAGTTCGAGCAGCGAGCGCAAGCCGCAGATCAGTTTTGCCGATTTCGATCGTGTCGACATCCGCGCCGGCACGATCGTCGAGGCCGAACCGTTTCCGGAAGCGCGCAAGCCGGCGTTCAAGCTGAAGATCGATTTCGGATCCGACATCGGCATCAAGAAGTCGTCGGCGCAGATCACCAAATACTATACGCCGGAAACGCTTGTCGGCCGGCAGGTGTTCGCGGTGGTCAATTTCCCGCCGCGCCAGATCGGACCGTTCATGTCGGAAGTGCTGACGCTGGGTTTTCCCGACGAGGAGGGCGCCGTAGTGCTCGGCGCCATCGAGCGCAAGGTGCCGGACGGCGGGCGGCTGTTTTAGTCTTTCGTATAGTCAGGCCCAAAACGGGTCGGCAGGTTGTCGGCGAGCTTCAACCAAGGGAGCTTCTCCTCAAAAGCCACATGCAGCGTAGGTGCAAATTTTTCTGGCTCCTCCATCGCTGCCGTAAAAAAATGCATGACATCAGACATGTTCTTTGAGCGGAAGGACAACGGCGAGCCACAGTGATCACAAAATGTTCTTTCCACACCGGGAGAAGAGTTGAATACCTTCGGTAGCTTACCCAGCCATCGCCATTGGCCGTTCAAGACGCCAATATAGGTGGTCATCGGCGCAGAACATTGCCGCCGACAACTTTCACAATGACAGACCACGCAGGCCCGTGCCGGGCCATCGACTTCGAAAGCAATAGCGCCACATAAGCAATGACCACGCATGCAAGTTCTCCTTGGCTCAACAAGGACAGCTTCATGCCTGGGCGTGAGGAAGGCGCCACGAAATGCGCCGAGCTGGTGCCCAATTCCGACATTCGGCGCTAGCGATTGTCCTCGCGTTCGCGAGGCGTTGCCTCTGCTCTGGGATTAGCGAGCAGGCTGGGGCCGGAACGCGCCGAGAATGGTTCCGACCGTTGCGGCTGAGAGCACGAGATGCAGGAGGTCGAACGGCCATGCCAGGCCGAAATGCATCAGCATGAGGTTCAAGAAGGAGGGCGCCGCGGCATCCGCAGGAATCAGGACCAAGGCTGCGGCCAGGATCAGCCCATATTTGAGTATGGCGACTGTCGCGAGAACGATGAACATAATGGCGACGAAACGCAGATGATTGCCATCGAGTGCACGCCAGCATCCGATTGGATCAAACGATCCCGTCCAGAGAAAATCGCCGACGAACAGATATGTCCAGGCTAGCACGATACCGCCAACGAAGACGTTGAAGACTCCTATCGCCGACGCCCAAGGCGCGACATCCTCGGGGCTGAGCGGTAGGTCACGTGTGGCCATCAGGCCGGCAACGAGCAGTCCGTGCTCACTGGCGACGGCAAAGCCGCAAAGGAGCTGGACGACAGCGAGCAGCAACGCAGCCACAAGAATCCGCTGACCGAACTCAAGGCGCATGCCCGGGATCGCAAAGTGTTTGACGCTCTCAATGCCGCGCCGAACAACGACACGGCCGGGCTCGGGCGCGTTCGCCATGCGATCCAGAACGAACGCAAAGACCATTCCCGAGAACGGCGCGGCAACAATGGCGGAAAGCCAAGTCCTGGGGTCAAAGCCTCGCGATAGAAGCCAGGTGGGCGCCTGTCTCGGATCGGCAAAGAGAACAAAAGCAAGCACAATCAGACAGAGCGTCGTCAGGAAGCAGGGAAACCAGGCGGCCACGAAAAGTGGCCAGGCGTTCGCACGGCAATAGCCGAACACTCTCGCGACGGTCTTGCCGATGCGCAACAGGCGGCGCTTCGGCGTTACGGCAGGCAACTCGTCCAGCGTTGAAATCGGCGCCAATCCCCCACACGCGCACAATAATGCACCGCACGGAACGGTTGCACAAGCTCTCGCAAGAAGCGCGCTCGCGGAGATCGAAGCCCGCCGCGCACGATCGCGATGCATCGCAGCGCGCCAGCTCCATCAGGCCGCCAGCTTGCGCGTCCTGCCCAGCGCTTCCTCGACCGCATCGAGGAACATTTCGGCGCAAGCCTTCCAGCTGTAGCGCATGGCGCGTTCGCGAGCCTGAGAGCGGTCGACGTTGAGGGCGGCAAGCGCTGCCTCGCGCAAATCGTTCGAGACCGCGCCGCCAAAGCCGTCGCCGACGATGTCGATCGGCCCGGTCACCGGATAGGCGGCCACCGGCGTGCCGCTGGCCAGCGCCTCGATGATGACGTTGCCGAAGGTGTCGGTGCGGCTGGGGAAGACGAAGACGTCGGCAGAGGCATAGATCTCGGCCAGTTCGTCATTGGGGCGGTGGCCAAGGAAATGCGCCTGCGGGTACCTTGCCCTAAGCTTGGCGAGTTCCGGTCCCTCGCCGACGATCACCTTGCTGCCTGGCAGGTCGAGGTCGAGAAAGGCGGAAAGGTTCTTTTCGATGGCGACGCGGCCGACGCAGAGGAAGACGGGGCCGGGAAAGCCGAGGTCCTTGCGCTTGTCCGGGCGGAAATGGTCGGTATCGACGCCGCGCGTCCACGGCCGCAGCTTGTTGAAGCCGCGCGCCGAGAGATCGTCGGCGAGCGACTGGGTGGCGACCAGCGTGCCCTGGCCGGAATTGTGGAAATCACGAAGCCAGCGATAGGCCCAGCTTTCCGGCACCGGCAGCCGGGCGCTGAGATATTCAGGAAAGCGCGTGTGGTAGCTGGTGGTGAACGGGCGGCCGGCATTGCGGCAATAGCGCCGCGCCATGATGCCGAGCGGCCCTTCGGTGACGATATGGATGTGGTCGGCCTTGTAGGCATCGATCAGCCGCGCGACGTGGCCGGGCGTGGTCAACGCCAGCCTGATGTCGGGATAGGTCGGCAAGGGCAGCGTGCGGAAGATGTTGGGTGTCAGGAAATCGACCGCGACGTCGAAGGACTTCAGGGTTTCGGTGAGCCGCTCCAGCGTGTGGACGACGCCGTTGATTTGCGGGCGCCAGGCGTCGGTGACCATCAAGATGCGCATGGCGGCCCTTTGCTGGAAAGGTCGGCGGTTGCGTTGAGACGATGCCGGAACGGCGACCAGCCCGCCGCCCGCGCTTGGCTCCAGCGCACCTTGGCGGGTACGGGATCGAAGTGAGGCGGCAAGGACGAATCAAGTGTAGTCGCGCGTTTCATGCGTGCTCTTGATCATGATTTCATGACGGGCGGATGAAGCAGCCTTCCGGTTGGGCATGATCTCTGGACAAACGATTTCCGTTTGTCCGAGAAAAGCCGGTTCTACTTTCCGGGATCGTGCCGCGGTCAGGCCGGAACCTTGATCACGGCCCGCAATCCGCCGAGCGGACTGTCGTCGAGGGTGATGTCGCCGCCATGGCTGCGGGCAATGTCGCGGGCGATCGACAGGCCCAGCCCGGTGCCGCTGGCATCGAGGTTGCGGGCCTCGTCAAGCCGTACGAAGGGCTTGAACACGTCCTCGCGCCTGTCGATCGGAATGCCGGGACCGTTATCGTCGACGGTGACGACGAGGGAGCCACGTCCGTGGTCGGCGGTGACCTCCACCGTCTTGGCATAGCGGAAGGCATTGCCGATGACGTTGGACAACAGCCGGGCGAAGGCATTCGGCCGCACATGCACGGTCGGATCGCCGGAAAGCGTCGTCGACAGTTTGCATTTGCGCAGGGCCGCTTCTTCGCCGAGTTTCTGGAAATAAGCTTCGAGGTCGAAGCGTCCCGGATCTTCCGAGGCTTCGCCGCGGGCAAAGGAGAGATAGCCTTCCAGCATCGACTGCATGTCGTCGATGTCCTGGTTGAGGGCCGCCTTGGTGTCGGCCTTGCCGCCGGCCAGCGCCAGCTGCAGCTTGAAGCGGGTGAGGATGGTTCTCAGGTCATGACTGACGCCGGTGAGCATGGCGGTTCGCTGTTCGATCTGGCGCTCGATGCGCTCGCGCATCTGGATGAAGGCAAAGCCGGCACGCCGCACCTCCTCGGCGCCGCGCGGACGGAAATCGCGCGGCATCGGCCGGCCCTTGCCGAAGCTCTCGGCGGCTTCGGCAAGCGTCAGGATTGGCCGGATCTGGTTGCGCAGGAAGGGGATGGCGATCATCAGCAGCACCAGCGAGGTACCGACCATCCAGATCAGGAAGATGTGGGTGTTCGAGGCATAGGCCTGGCTGCGGCGCACGAAGACGCGCAGCACCTTGCCCTCGAGTTGGACGCGCACCTCGACGATGTTGGAATTGCCGACAGTGTCGATCCAGAACGGGCGGTTGATCTGGCGGGTAATCTCGGACGAGAGGACGTCGTCGAGGATCGAGAAAAATGGTTTCGGACCGGGCGGCGGCAGGGGATCGGGCGGCAAGAGGTCGACCTTCAACTGCATGCGGTCCTGCGCGATGCGGATGATGTTGGCGTAGTCGGCATCGTGCGGATAGGTCTCGATCAGATCGATGATGGCTGCGATGTCGCGCACGGTTGCCTGCGACAGGCGCTGCGTCACGGTCGCCCAATGACGCTCCATGAAGACGAAGGCGACGACCGATTGCAGAAGGATCATCGGCGCAATGACGATGATCAGCGAGCGCGCATAGAGGCGCTTGGGCATGTAAAAAGAAACGAGGCGCCAGAACCGGTTCCAGATGCGCGGCACCGTCTTGAGCGTTCGCGTGGCGCGTGCGCTCAAGGCGTCATTTTCCGGCTGTTCCAGTTCCGTGGTCGCCATTGGCTCTTTTCATCCGCCGGCCGCAATTCAGGCCGCCGCCGGTACTCTATTCCACGCTGAGCCGATACCCAATACCGCGCACGGTCTGCAGCCAGACCGGGTTGGACGGATCACGCTCGATCTTGCGGCGCAGCCGGTTGATCTGGACGTCGATGGTGCGCTCACCGACCTCCGAATCGTCGCCGACCAGTTCGTGGCGCGGAATGGTCTCGCCGGCGCGCGCGGCGAAGATCGCCAGGATCTCCTGCTCGCGGTCGGTCAGCTTCAGCGCCTCGCCGCCGCGCTTCAGTTCGCGTCGGGCGATCTGGAAGGTGTAGGGGCCGAAGACCAGCTGTTCGACCTTGGGCGTCGTCGACGGGCCGCCGCGGCGCAGGATGTTGTTGATGCGCAGGATCAGCTCGCGCGGATCGAAGGGTTTTGGCAGATAGTCGTCGGCGCCGGCCTCCAGTCCGGAGATGCGGCTGTCTGTCTCCGACAGCGCCGTCAGCATCAGGATCGGCACGTTCTTTTCGGCGCGCAACGATTTGGTGAGATCGACGCCGCTTTCGCCCGGCATCATCACGTCCAGCACGAGCAGGTCGAAATCGAGGCCGGCGAGCTTGCGCCGGGCTTCGTCGGCATTGCCGGCAACGGTAACGCGAAAGCCGTTCTCGGTCAGATATTGCTTGAGAAGATTGCGGATGCGGGTGTCGTCGTCGACCACAAGCAGATGCGGCGCGTCGTCGTCCGGTGCGGCCGCCTGATCGACCCTCTCAGTGCTCTCCATGGCTTTTCCCTGACATTTTTGCGGACCCAACGTCGATCTGAGCTCTCAGTTCCGGATTGACCATCGCTTCGAGGAAGCGTTCCACCAAGGTCCGTTCGGTGGCTCCGGAATCTTCCAATGCAGCACGGATGCGGCGCGACTGTGGCCGCGCCAGGGCCAGAGCCAGCGCACGGCCCTTGGCCGTCGGATAGAGTTCGCGCTGGCGGCGGTCGCGCGGACCTTGCAATTGCACGACGTGGTCGGTGTCGATCAGTTGCTTGAGCACGCGCGCCAGGCTCTGCTTGGTGATCTTGAGCACATCGAGCAGTTCGGCGACCGTCAGGCCCGGCCTGCGGTTGACGAAATGCAGCACCCGGTGGTGGGCACGGCCGAAGCCGTAATCGGCCAGGATCTGATCGGGATCGGAGGTGAAGTCGCGATAGGCGAAGAAGAACAGCTCGATGATGGCGAAGTCGATGCCGTCCTCGTCGGTGATCGCGGTCCTGATCGGTTTCCCTGCGTGGCTTCGATCCGTCATCATTTCTCCATGGGAAAGGGATATTATGTCAGTACTATTGACCTAATTTCCCTGCAATGGTAATTTTTGACAAGCTTTTGGGCGGATTGCGAACGAAAAGGCAAGGCAAGCCGGTTTTTCCGGAACTTCCTGAGTTTGCCAGAGCGTGAATATCCGCTTACGCTTCGAGACACCGGCCGGCGTCTCCAATCACATGGCACGGCCAAAAAGAACACGCAACGACACTAAAGATATGCGGGCCGCGGCCCGCGGGAGGTTACCATGGCATCCGTTCCCTTCGACCAACTGGACGGCTTCATCTGGATGAACGGCGAGTTCGTCCAGTGGGGCGACGCCAAGATCCACGTGCTGACGCACGGCCTGCACTATGCCAGCGCCGTCTTCGAGGGCGAGCGCGCCTATGGCGGCGAGATCTTCAAGCTCAACGAGCATACCGAGCGCCTGCATGAATCGGCGCGCCTGCTCGGCTTCAAGATTCCCTATTCGGTCGCCGAGCTCAACGACGCCTCGACCACGCTGTTGAAGAAGCAGGGTTTCCAGGACGCCTATGTCAGGCCGATCGCCTGGCGCGGCAGCGAGCAGATGGGCGTTTCGGCCCAGAACAACCGCATCAACTGCGCCATCGCCATCTGGCAGTGGCCGAGCTATTTCGATCCGGCGCAGAAGCTGAAGGGTATCCGTCTCGACATCGCGGAATGGCGCCGGCCCGACCCGCGCACCGCGCCGTCCAAGTCGAAGGCCGCCGGCCTCTACATGATCTGCACCATGTCCAAGCACGCCGCCGAGGCCAAGGGTTATGCCGACGCCATGATGCTCGACTGGCGCGGGCAAGTCGCGGAAGCAACCGGCGCCAACATCTTCTTCGTCAAGGACGGCAAGATCCATACACCCAAGCCCGACTGCTTCCTCGATGGCATCACTCGCCGCACGGTCATTGGCCTAGCCAAGGATCGCGGCCTTGAGGTCATCGAACGTGCAATCATGCCGGAAGAGCTCGAGGGCTTCGAGCAATGTTTCCTGACCGGGACGGCAGCGGAAGTAACGCCGGTTTCGGAGATCGGGCCTTACCGATTCGAGGTTGGTGAAATCGCAAAGAATCTCATGAACGACTATTCTGTCGCGGTTCAGCCGAAGCACGCGATCGCTGCAGAATAACGAAAGTCACAGCTTTTTTCGCAAGCAGGGGCGGTTTTCGGATCGCCCCTTTTATTTCAGCGTTTCTGCATTTGACTTTCGTCCAATTCGGCGTCTCATGATGCTGTCGGCCCGGGAGGCTGGCAGCTATGGAGGGACTAACCATATGGACATGAACACGCTTCTTCCGATCATTATA
Organism: Mesorhizobium sp. LNHC232B00; assembly: GCF_000502435.1. Classification (NCBI taxonomy): domain Bacteria; kingdom Pseudomonadati; phylum Pseudomonadota; class Alphaproteobacteria; order Hyphomicrobiales; family Phyllobacteriaceae; genus Mesorhizobium; species Mesorhizobium sp. LNHC232B00. Next base: position 17,300 of record NZ_AYWP01000039.1, on the reverse strand, counting down.
CAGGTGATTACAGGCATCATCGGTGGTCAGGCGGTCGGTGCGGCGCTCAAGACGGCAGCGATGGGTCAGCTTCCCAAAATCCTGGGCGGCGCCATTGGCGGCGTCGGCGGCGCGGCCATCCTCGGCAGCCTGCTCGGCGGCACGGTCGATCCGGCAGCGGCAGCGGCGGCAACGAGCGGTCTCGGCAGCGCGCTCAACCTGCAGAACATCGTCGGCGGCGCCGGTGGCGGCGCGATCCTGACCGGCATTCTCGGCGCGGTCATGGGCGCCATGAAGAAATAAGCCTGTCACCTCGGGCTGGCCAAGTGGGCGGCTTCGGCCGCCCATTTCTGTTTTGAAGCGCCATTTCTGTCGTTGAAGCGCAATTCCTGTCGTTGAAGTGAGTGGCTGTTCGTCCCCTCGAGGGTGGACGCCCTTCGCCGCTGCCTCTACATGACGGCCGAGATAGCGAAAGGACGATCATGGGTCAGCTCAATGCCGGCATCGTGCCGGTCACACCGTTCCAGCAGAACTGCACCATCCTGTTCGATATGGACGACAAGCACGGTGTGGTCGTCGATCCGGGCGGCGACATCGACAAGGTGCTGGCGGTGCTGAAGGACAATGCGATCACGGCCGGGGCGATCTGGATCACCCACGGCCACATCGACCATGCCGGCGGCGCGATGGACTTGAAGGAGGCGCTCGGTATCGAAATCATCGGTCCGCATGCGGCCGACAAGCCGTTGCTCGACAATCTGGCGAACCAGGGCAGGCGTTACGGCATCGACGGTTCGCGCGATTGCGTTCCCGACCGGTTCCTCACCGAGGGCGAAACCGTATCGTTCGGCGGCCATGTGTTCGAAGTGCTGCACTGCCCGGGTCATGCGCCTGGCCATGTCGTCTACTACAACCGCGCGGCCAAGTTCGCCCATGTCGGCGACGTGCTGTTCCACGGCTCGGTCGGCCGCACCGACCTGCCGGGCGGCGACCACGCGACGCTGATCGCGTCGATCAAGGACAAGCTGCTGCCGCTCGGCGACGATATCGGCTTCATCTGCGGCCATGGTCCCGGCGGCCGCTTTGGCGAGGAGCGCAGGACCAATCCGTTCCTGACTTGAAATCCGTCGGACTGGATCAGAGCCGCTTCAGAAGGTTTCGAAGCGGTCAGCACAACAAAAAAGCGCCAGCCTTGCAGCCAGCGCTTTTTTGTGGGGCAGGGAAGCCCTAAAGCGCTTTCGCGCTTTGAAATTCTATCTTGTGCAAGTCGTTATCCCAAAACCGCTGCGCACTTTTGGGCGACATGCACTCAGTTGGCGGTGCAGAAATGCTGTTCGCCATCATTGCCGGTGAAAGTGCCGGTACGCGAGTTGAAGCTGCGGTAGCGGTCCGAGCAGTACTCGTACCAGTCACGCGTCCACGGTTCGGCATAACGGTCGGCATAGACCACCCGCGGCTCCGCGTAGTAGCGGCGGACCGGGGCCGGGCGCACCACGACGTCACGATCGTAGTAACCGTCATCGTAGTAGCGGTCAGCGTCGGGTGGCGGCCGGTCGTTGGCCAACGCGCCACCGATCAGGGCACCGGCGGCGAGGCCGAGGACGCCGGCGGCAACGGCATCGCCATTGCCGTGGCGGTGATGGCGCCAGTCACGCGCGTTGGCGGCGGGCAAGGTCGCGAGCGTGGTGGCGACCACGGCGGCGGACAGCACGGCTGTCTTGAAAATTCGGTTCATCTTGGTCTCCTTCGTACCGGGCCGTGCAGTTTTGCAGGGGATGCGGTCCGGCTTTACCAAAGACTAATATGCGACCGTGGCTGAACGGAGGCTGAACGGATTTCGACGGGTCGATCCAAAAGCGCCAAAAAACACGCTCGCAATTGAGCAGAACCGGCCCGCCGAGCCGACCTGTATCCGAAGCCGGCTCAGCCGACCGACAGGTTGACGGCCTTGGGGCCCTTGCCGCGCTTGTCCGGCTCGGTGTCGAATGTCACTTTCTGCCCATCTTCGAGACCGGGAAGACCCGACGCCTGCACGGCCGAAATATGGACGAAGACATCCTTCGCGCCATCGTCCGGCGTGATGAAGCCGAAGCCCTTGGCATGGTTGAAGAATTTGACGGTGCCGGTCTGCGGCATGGGAAGCTCCTTTGATCCCATAAACTCCAGTCTCGGGCCGGCAAATGCCCGAGAGGAAATTTGTCCTTTATTTTAGCGTCATCGGCAAGAGAAAGTTTTACAGGCACTTAAAGCGTTGTGATGCATGTCGTTGACCCAAAACCGGATCCGGTTTTGGGCAACGTGCATTCAAGCTGCGTCGCCGACATGAAAAAGGCGCGACGAAAAATCATCGCGCCTTCCAAAAACTGTTTGCATGCCCAGGGCCAAGCCCTGGTGCCTCGTTCGCACATCCACAGGGACGTGCGACGCGTCGACGGTTCAGGCCGCGCGCAGGTTGACGGCCTTCGGGCCCTTGCCCATGCGATCCGGCTCGACGTCGAAAGTGACCTTCTGGCCGTCGACCAGCGTGCGCAGGCCCGAGGCCTCGATCGCGGAAATATGGACGAACACGTCCTTGGCGCCGCCGTCGGGCGTGATGAAACCGAAGCCTTTGGTCGCGTTGAAGAATTTAACGGTGCCGGTCTGGGCCATTGGGGAAACTCCTTCACCCGTTCAGTCTTTGGTGGTCCTGCCCGCCACTGGCGTCGAGGGCAGTTCCCGGTGGTTGCTTTCGGCAGTCATGCATTGGCGCATGGTCAAACCCCCCGCCGAAAAACGGGGCCGTCAGAGATTCACAGTATCGGGGAAAGGTCGTCCAAAACGTTCCGCTCTCCGGGTCGCAAATGCCCGAACACGGAATTTATCGCACGGAAACGTGAAGGTTGCAAGATAGCGTCGCGGGCCGCCACATTGGGCGCATCCCGACGCAAGAATCGACCGATCTGAACGTCGATCGGCCGCAGATAGGCCTCGTTGCCGGGCGGGTCATCGGCCCACGGCCATGGTCAAGCATAGGCCAGCGACACCGGAGGCGCGGACCGGTCACCGCCACGCCCGTCGCGGTTTGCCGTGCGGGCTGCAAACGGGGGTTGCATTTGGAGGGCGAATTGCGAGGATCATCATCAGGGATGGGATCGAGGGAGAGATCAGCATGAAATTTCTGGCGTCATTTTTCTCCAGACTAGGGTTTGGCTCCAGGCAAGGGTTGGCCGTCCTGTTCCTGTCGGCGCTTCTGGCCGCCTGCACCGTCGTCGTCGATGACGGGCCGGGGCCGCGTCCGCGACCACCGCGGCCCGAGCCGCAATTCTGCACCAAGCAATACGAGCCGGTCTGTGCCCGGCGCGGTGGTGACCGCCAGACCTTCGCCAATGCCTGCCTTGCCGACCGCGCCGGCTACCGCATCGTGCGTGACGGTCCCTGCCGCGATGACGGCGGTGGTGGCGGTGGTGGCGGTGGTGGCGGTGGCGGTGGCGGTGGCGAAGAGCAGACATTCTGCACCCGCGAATACGCTCCCGTCTGCGCCCGCCGGCATGGCGAGATGCGCAGCTTCCCCAATGCCTGCGAAGCCCGCGCCGCGGACTATCGTGTGGTTGGTGACGGGCCGTGCTGAAAACACAGGCCGTGCTGAAAGCCTAGGCTTGCGCCTTCTCCCATGGATCGGGAGAGGGCGCAGGCTGCTCAGCGGCCGCCACGCGGCCGTATCTCTGCCCGCCGGCAATAGGCAATGAATTCGGCCGCGGGCATGGGCTTCGCAAACAGCCAGCCTTGGCCATATTCGACGCCGCGTTCGACGAGGTAGTCGGCCTGCGCCTGGGTTTCGACGCCTTCGGCGACGATCGTCAGCTTCAGCGTCTTGGCCATGTCGATGATGTGCGGCGTCACCGAACTGGTGGCGGAATTCGTGCTGATCGTGTCGATGAACGCCTTGTCGATCTTGAGCGCATCGAGCGGCAGGCCTTCGAGATGGGAGAGGCTCGAGTAGCCGGTGCCGAAGTCGTCGATCGCCACCGCATGGCCAAGTTCGCGAGCACGCGCAAGCGCGGATCGAGCCGCCTCGATATCCACGAAGCCGCGCTCGGTCGCCTCGAGCCAGATTTGCTGCGGCTGGATCCCGGTGTGCTGCAGCGCCTTGGCGATAATTGGCAGAACCCGCTCCGTGCCGACATCCGCCGCGCTGAGATTGATGGCGATGTGAATGGAGCGGTCGGCAACCAGAAGGTTGTTCAGGTCGAACACGACGAGCGCGATCACCTGGTCGGTAATGGCGGTGATCAGGCCGCTCTCCTCGGCAAGCGGAATGAAAAGATCGGGCCGGGCCAGGGAGCCGTCCGGGCGCTTCCAGCGCACCAGCGCTTCGGCGCCGACGCACCTGCCGGTCTTGAGGTCGACGATCGGCTGATAGTGCACGATGAACTCGCGCTTGCGCACGGCGATCTGCAACTCTCCCAGGGGTGAAAGCCGTCTTCGGGAAAACCAGACGACCATGCCGATGATGAAGGCGGCAATGAAGGCGCCGAGCGGGAGGAGCAAAAGCTGCTGCCGGCGCACGCTGTCCAGAATCTGGCTTTCCGGTTCGGTGGCGACGGCGATCCAGCCGGTGCCGCGCGCGGTGGCAAACAAAAGGCCGTCGTCGATGCCTTCCTCAGGACCGGCGATGATCTTTTCAACCCGCGCCGGATCGGGGCCGTTCAGCGTGCCGAGCAGGATGCCGGTTTTCGTCGTCAAAGCGAGCTGGACACCGGGATCAACGACGACGTCGGCAAAGCGCACCGGATCGACCAGGGCGTTGTGGTGCTTGAACTGCAGCGCCATCAGCGTATGGCCCACGCTCATCACCGGCTGCATGCGGGCGCTTACGGCGATGCCGTCACTGGTGATGAAATCCGGCCTGGAACGCGCGACGCGGCCCTCGGTCGGTCCCCACGACGAGCATTTGAGCAGGCCATTTTCAAAATAGCCCATTTCCTCGATGGTGCGCGTGTTGATGGTAAGTTGCCGCATGCGGGCTATGTGCTCCGCCGAACAGGGGATGCCGCTGAACCGGTCTATCTGCCGCAAGGCATCGTTCGCCTCATCGAGCGACATGTCGGCCCTGGCGATGGCGCGGCTGGCGAACTGGTGCAGCCGTTCGTATTCGTTCTGGACGGCCTGGGTCCATGAAAGGTGAAACATCGCGGCGATGGGCACGATGGCGCCGAGCAAGGCCAGCACCACCGCCGTCACGATGATGCGAGACCTGTCCATGTGCCTCCTGCCTTGGCCGACGATCGCGCCGCGGCCCACAATGCCTCGGCCCCGGTTGGCGGCCGCGTTCAGGCGGATCTTATGGCCTCGTCCTTACGTCAACTTTAATAGGGTCATGCAGCAAATGCTTCTCGTCTAGGCCGGATAGGTTCCATCGGCCGGCCCGGCATAAAGTTCGCTGCCGTTTTCATCGGAAATGCGCAGGCGATCGGGAATTTGCGGCATGGCCAGGCTGTGGAACAGCGCGGTCGCACCTTGCAGCGCGGCACGCAAGGTCGGCGCTTCCAGCGACACTCTGTCGAGCGTCGCTTCCTCGGCGTCACGCGACCGGTAGAACTCGATGACGAAGTTCAAGCAAGCCTCCGTGGCAAGCGTTGCATGGGCCTGTTGGGGCCGCCGCCTTAAGCAGAAGGCGGAGAGGGGCACACGAGGCGCCCCCTAGTTCGTCAGCCCTTGGACTTCGGCTTCAGGCCGTTCTCCGCCTGCTTGACCGACGAGCCGAACGGGGAGGCGGCCTTGGCTACCACCTTGTCCTTCTTCGGCTTGCGCGTCTCGCGATTGCTTCGCTGCTGACCCTTGGCCATCTTGGCTGCTCCTCATGCGTGTTGGTTTGGCGTTTGGCGCGGTCTCAGACAATCGGATTGCTGGCAACAATCGGATTGTCGGCCGGTTCGAGATTGTCTTCCGTGGTAACCCGCTCATGGGTCTCGTGTTCGCTGCGGATGCGGTATTGCGGGGAACCGTCCTTCACCGGCAACCTGCTCTTGATTTCGAACAGGTCCGCGGTCTTGAGGAGAAGGCCGCCACGGCCTTTCATGCGCACGGTCTGGCCAACGGCAAAGAGGTGCGAGGGGGTGTCGTTGCGCGGTCGCGCATTCGGCTGGAAACGGATCATGCTGCATTCTCCCGGTCGCGCTTCAGCGCTGTTTCGAGGTCCAGGTAATCGATGGCGACGAGCTGGCTGGTGGGCGGGTTCTTCACCACCCTTGCCGGCAGATGGATGAAGGTGGCGACGCGGCGCCAGGCAAGCCGCGACATGCCTTCGACCAGCTCTTCGTCGTGATCGATGTCGTAATCGCCAGCCGGCAATTGGCCCTCCAGCCCGCCGAGTATGAACGGTGCGGTGAAATGGGCGATGGAATGGGTGGTGCGGTCCGGCATTGTCCTGGCCTTGATAGTTTTGCGCCTTGATATTTACGCCTTGGGGTGCATGCGAAACGGCGATCCTGAAGGCAAAAAAGCGGGGACGAGCCCCGCTTTCCTATTTCCGGCTATCGCTGGAAATAAGCCGCTTTCGAGAGCTGCCAGTACATCCGTGGTCAGCGTTCATCGAATTCGGCCGGATCAGATCAGTTGCAAATTGGCGGCCGATTCGCGGCCCTTGGCGTCACGCTCCAACTCGAATTGCAGCTTCTGGCCTTCGGCGAGACCCGGGAAACCGGCGCGCTCCAATGCGCTGACATGGACGAAAACGTCTTTGCCGCCGTCGGCTGGCTGAATGAAGCCAAAGCCCTTCTGGCCATTGTAGAATTTCACGGTTCCGGTGTTCATGGATGTCTTTCGCGGATTGAGAAATCGTCGCACGGCCAATGTGCCGCGCGCCCGGTATCGATGATTTGGTATGAGATTGGCGGGTCGAGAACCTCTGACGCCGCGAGATGCCAATTCTGGCCCAAACGATGCCTGTTATACATAGATCGGCTGGGCGGCGTCTTCAAGATGATTCATGAAATCCGCCCGCCTTCGGTAAAAAATAGATCGCTATAAATACCAATATAATTCTGCTATGGTTGCAAAATATTTCAAAAAATTCTGACGGTGCACGGGGATATTTCCCGGGCTCAGGTATTTTTATTTACTACGGAACGAGGACAAATCCATGATTTACACAAGAAGCTCAAGGGGAAAGACCGCGGCGGTCAATCCGATCATCAAGCCGACCACCATACATGCCATTGCTGTCGGCCCCACCGGCCAGCCGATGATCGTCAAGTCGGCACGGCTGAGCGATGAGGCGGCACGGCGAACGATCGCCGACACCGATGGCACCGTGAGGCGGGCCAGGCAGGTTGCCGAGACCAATCGTCTGATCTGATCGCCCTCACGACGGATAGGGCTGGGAACCACGCAAAGCCTTGAACCCGCCGCGCCAATGGCTTAGATCGCGGCAGGCGGACAAACACGGCAGGTTTCCCATTAACAGAGATCAGAGAAGAGCGGCGGGTGCGGGAGCGAGGTCTGGCGCTGGCGGACAGCCGCCGCTGGGGCTCGACCAGTATGTGCAGCAGGCGCTGCAACTCCATCAGGCCGGGCGCCGTCAGGAAGCCGAGGCGATCTACCGGCAGGTGCTGGCGCGTCAGCCCAAGCACGCGGCCGCGGCGCATTTCCTGGGATTGCTGCTGCACCAGACCGGGCGCAGCGACGAAGGGCTGGATCTCATCGAACAATCGGTGCAGTTGCAGCCGACGAATCCCGACTTCCTCAACAATTTCGGCACGGTGATGCGCGATCTAGGCCGTCCTGCCGCGGCCATCGATTTCTTACGTGGCGCGGTGGATCTGCGGCCGGACCAGCTCGCCGCGCGCGACAATCTCGGTTCGTCGCTGAAGCAGGTCGGCCAGTTCGAGGAGGCCGAAGATATCTATCGTGGCACGGTCGCACGCAACCCATTTCATGTTCGCGCCCGCATCGGGCTTGCCGAAACGCTCCAGGAGGCCGGGCGGCTGGACGAGGCGCTGGCGGTTTTCCAGGAGGCACTGACCATCCGCCCCAAGGATGCCGATCTGTTGCACGGGCTCGGCGTCGGGTTGATGGAAAAGGGCAAGCTCGACGAAGCTGCGGATCTGTTCCGGCAGGCGTTGGCGGTCAATCCCGGCATGGCCACGGCCTGGCTGATGCTGGCGCAGGTCAAGCGACAGCAGGAGCGCGATGCCGAATTGGCCGGCATGGAAGCCCAGCATGCCAAGGCGCCGCAGGACAGTCTGGCACGCATGCAGCTGTCCTTCGGGCTCGGCAAGGCCAACGACGATCTGAAGGACTACAACAGGGCCTTCGACTATTTCACCGAAGGCAATGCCATTCGCCGCAAGGGGATCAACTATGATCCCGTCAGGACGCGCGCGGAATTCGAGGCGATGAAGTCGGTGTTCGATGCCGGCTTCTTCGAACGGCACAAGCAGAGCCCGATCACCGATGACGCGCCGATCTTCATCGTCGGCATGCCGCGTTCGGGTACGACGCTGGTCGAGCAGATCATCGCCAGTCATCCGCAGGTCCATGGCGCGGGCGAGCTCAGCATCCTGAAGAAGGCGGTCGGCAAGCAGTTCCCGGCGACGATGCCGGGCGGCTTCCCCTGGGGCGTATCGGATACGGACGATTCGGATTTCGCCGAGGCAGGCCGGGCCTATCTCGACATGCTGCACGCCCGCTTCCCGCATATGCGCCATGTCACCGACAAGATGCCGGGCAACTTCCTGCTCGTCGGCTTCATCCACATGATGATGCCAAAGGCCAGGATCATCCATTGCGCCCGCGATGCGGCGGCGACCTGCCTGTCGATCTACAAGGTGCATTTCCGCGGCGACAGCCATCGCTACGGCTATGATCTCGGCGAACTCGCCGACTTCCATAATCTCTACACCGACATCATGGCGCATTGGCACAGTGTGCTGCCGGGTGTCGTGCACGACGTGCGCTACGAGGATTTCGTCGCCGACCAGGAAGGGCAGAGCCGGGCGCTCATCGACTATCTCGGCCTGCCGTGGGACGATGCCGTGCTGTCTTTCCACCAGACAGACCGGCCTGTGCGCACCGCATCGGCCGCGCAGGTGCGCCAGCCGATGTATCAGGGCTCGGTCGACCTGTGGAAGCGTTATGGAGACAGGCTGAAGCCGCTGCTGGATAAGCTCGGCGGGTAACAGATTGGCATCAGGCGCTCAGTTGCGCCAGCTGCTCAAAGCTCCATGAACGGCTGGAAGCCGCCGAAGATCATGCGCTTGCCGTCGAACGGCATGGTCGACCAGTCGGACTGCAGGCGCGGATCGGCCATCACCTTGGCCATGACCGCATCGCGGCTCTGCCTGGATTCGTAAACGGCCCAGGAGAAGATGACGACCTCGTCGTCCTTGGCCTGAACGGCACGCGGAAACGAGGTGACCTCGCCATAGGGCACGTCGTCGCCGACACATTCGACATAGGCCAACGCGCCGTGTTCCATCCATATGGGGCCTGCGAGGTTGGCCAGCTTCTTGTAGTCGTCAAGTTTGGCCTTAGGCACGGCAAGCACGAAGCCATCGACATAGGACATGGTGGAACTCCTCATTGGTGGGGTTCTTCCTTCTTCCCTTGTGGGAGAAGGTGGATCGGCGCGCAGCGCCGAGACGGATGAGGGGTGTTCCAGCTTGGCGCCAAGTTACCCCTCACCCGAATTGCCAACCGAATTGCGAAAGGCAATTCGGGGCAATCCGACCTCTCCCACAAGGGAGAGGTGAAAAGCTTCCGCCTTATTTCACCGGCGCATTCATGGCCCAGGCGACGCCGAACGGATCGTTGAGCTGACCCCAGCGGTCGCCCCAGAACATCACTTGCAGTGGCGTGACCACCTCGCAGCCGGCATCGACGGCGCGCTGCCACCAGGTATCGATATCGCGATCGCCGAGATGGAGCTGCAGCGTGTAGCCCTGCGCCTTCTGATGCGGATGGCCGTGTTCGGGATAGGCGTCGCAAAGCATCAGCGTCGAGCCGTTGATGTGGAGATGGATGTGCATGGTGCGGCCCTGCTCGTCGGCCGGATAGGCAAAGACCTGCTCGGCGCCAAAGGCCGTTTTGTAGAATTCGGCAGCCTTGAAGGCGCCGTCCACCTGCAGATAGGGGGTCAATCCGCCGAGCACTTCTGCCCTGGGCTGAACGGGGGTCTGGTCGGTCATCTCTTGCTCCTCTTTGCGCTTGGCTTGGCTTTGCCAATCCCAGGACGCACGGGACGACGGCGATCCTACATGGCAGTGGAATTTTTTTCGTAGACGGGGCCCGGACAGGCCGGGCAACCGGAGGGTTTGAACGACAGGCACATGGGCCGGTTCGTCGCGGTCATATGATCTTGGCCGAGAAGGTCGTCGCGCGACGGCTGTCTTGCGCATCCAGGATTTCCGGAAAGCCGATATCCTTGCGCAGTTCGGCCGGCAGCGAGAGCAGGATGCGTTCGCTGCGGTGGCGGGCACGCGCCGCCGCATATTGGGTTGCGATGCGACCGATGGATGAAAGGACGGACATGATGCATTCTCCCTGGTTTGACGCCGGCATCATCGTGTCGGCATCCCAAGGACGAGGCAGGTTCAGACGATCCGACAGAGCTCTTGAAACTTTTTCGAGCAGCTTGAGACCGGCTGTTCTGGCGCTATTTACCTTAAGCAGCGGTCTCCAAACGTTCGATCGTTTCGAGATCGGCTTTCTTGGCCTCTCCCTCCACGGCAAGATCGTAACTCGCCTGCATGTTCATCCAGAACTGCGGCGTGGTTCCGAAAAACTTCGCAAGGCGCAGGGCGGTGTCGGGCGTTACCGGTGTCGTCTCTCCGGCCAGGCGCTCGATGCGTGTGCGTGGCACATGCAGCTTCTTGGCCAGCGTATACGGCTTCAGGCCAAGCGGGACGAGGTATTCCTCGCGAAGGATTTCTCCGGGATGGATAGGCGGGTTGATGTTCAGCATTTGACACCTGTCCTTCAATGGTAGTCGGTTATCTCGACGTCCTCGGCTTGTCCGTCCACCCAGCGAAAGCAGATGCGAAACTGATCGTTGATGCGGATCGAGTGCTGACCGGCACGGTTGCCTTTCAGGGACTCAAGCCGGTTGCCTGGGGGCGTCTTCAGGTCCGACAACTCGGTCGCGTTGTCGATCATGAACAGTTTCCGTTGGGCTGATCGGACAAGGTCCGATGGGAAGCCCTTTGGGGACTTGCCGTTCGAAACGGCCTCACTGGTCTTGTCCTTGAACGAGCGTATCATTTGTCGAATCCAATGGACGTACCATCACACGATACGTTTCGGGAGTCAACGGTACGTCTCATGGAATGATACGAACCTCCGACCTGCCGACGGCAGGCCGGAGTTCCGCTTCTCCGCTCAACCGGTGACTTCAGCCACCTCCCGGAAGAAATCCTCCGGGTCGTCCACCTCGGTCAGCTTCCGCTTCTCGATCAGCCAGAAGCGGTTGCCGATGGCGCGGATGAAGGAGCGGTCGTGCGAGGCGAGCACGCAGCTTGCCTGGTGCTTGAGCAATTCCTCCTCCAGCGCTTCCTGGCCGTCGATGTCGAGATGGTTGGTCGGCTCGTCAAGCAAATAGAAGTTGGGATTGGCGAGCCTGAGCGCCAGCATCATCAGCCGAGCCTTCTGGCCGCCGGATAACACGCCGATCTTCTTCTCCTGCATCTCAATGACCACGCCGGCACCGGCAAGCAGCGAGCGGGCGCGTTGCTCGCCGACATCATGGCGGCGAGAGACCATGGCCAGCGGCGTGTCGTCGCCGCTGATGCCCGACAGCGCCTGGTCGCTGTAGCCGAGCACCGTCGACGGCGTCACCTTCACATTCTGAACGGTGTCCGGCTCGAGGATGGCGTTGCGGATCAAGGTGACGAAGCGCGACTTGCCGACGCCATTGCGGCCGAGCAGCACGATGCGGTCTCCCTGGCAGATGTGGCGCTTGCCGGTTTTGAACAGCAGTGTGCCGTCGGGCGTTTCAATCGCCGCATCGTCGAGCGTGATCAGCACTTTGGCGTGGGTGCCGCGATTGGCCAGCCTTATTGCCCCGGCCGACTTCTCGCGATGCGCCGGATTCGCCGCCTCTTCCAGTCTTTCCGCCCGCTGGTTGAGCTGCTTGGTCTTGACCGTCAAAAGATCGCTGCCCGAATTGATGCCGATGTTATTGAGCTTGGCGGCCTGGCGGCGCAGTTGCTGCGCCACCTTCATGTCGCGCTGGAACTTGCGCTCGGTCGAGGCGTCGACCTCGTCGAGCGCCTGCCGGGCGCGGGAGTAGGGCAGCGCAAACACCGGCGACTGTTCCGGGCGCAGGAACAGGGTGCGGTTGGTGGTGGCGTCGAGGAAGGCGCGGTCATGGCTGGCGATGACGACAGGCACCTCGCGCGGCAGCGCGTTCATCCAGCTTTCCAACTGGCTGATGCGGGCGAGGTCGAGGTGATTGGTCGGCTCGTCGAGCAAAAGCACGTCCGGATCGGTGACCCAGACGCGGGCGATCAGCGCCAGCCTCTGCCAGCCGCCGCTCAGCGCGCGCATTTCTCGCTCGCGCATTGCCTCCGGCACATCAAGCGAATCCAGCACCACATCGACGCGCCACATCTCACTGTCGGCCTGCTCGGGCGGCAGGGCGTCGGCCACCACCTGATGGAAGGTGCGGTCGAGCAAGGCAGGGGCAACGGACTGTTCGACATGGCCGACGCGCAGGCCGCGCGTGCGGGTGATGTCGCCCGACGTCGGCTCCATCTCGCCGGTCAGGCATTTGAGCAAGGTCGACTTGCCGCGACCGTTGGCGGCGACGATGCCGAGCCGGTCGCCGGTGCCGATGGTGAGGTCGAGATTGGAAAACAGCGGCGCACTCATGGTGACGCCGAGGGATTTGAGGCTGATCAGGGCCATTGTGATTTCGCTTTTTTGGTGGCGCATGATCCTTTCCGAAACCATCCGGCTGTCGGGGTCATGCGCTCTTGCCGGAGACAACTCCGGATGCACTTTGACGGTGCGCTTGCTGGCCATCAGAACAGGCATTGCAGCACCACGAAGGGCAGACCAAAAAATCGAAGCGGGAAAAACCCGGACCGTCCCTGGTCAGCCCTGCAAGCAAGCTCGCAGGGCAGAAATCGGGCCACGCTGACGATGGTGACGATGAAACGTGAACACGTGAGCCCTCCTTTCAGACGTTCGAGTACAGAGCCCGAGGCTCTGTTCTCTTGTTAAAGCATGATCTTGCCCGAAAACCAGATTCCACTTTTCGGGATCATGCTAGAGGCGGTTACACCAAAGGTTGGGCCGATGGCAAGACGGCCGCTTCCGTCCGGCGCGGGAACGGGTCCAGCACCAGTATGCAGCCGCCGATGATCGCCGTCGCGCCGAAGCCCTGGACGACGGTCAGCTGCTCGCCGAGCAGAAGCGTTCCGGCCAGCACCGCTATCGTCGTAACCGCGAATTCGACGCTGATCGTCCTGGTGGCGCCGATGCTGGCAACCAGCCGGAAATAGACGATGTAGGTCAGCGCGCTCATCACGCAGGCGAGAAGGGCGAGGTAGAGAAAGTCGACGGGGCGTGGCATGGCCGGAACGGGTACTGCCAACAGCAGCGGCAACGTCATCAGGCCGCCGAACAGGAAAGCGGCGCCGGTGAGTTCGAAAGAGCCGGCCGCGCGCAGATGGCGGTTGGCATAGTTGCTGCCGAAGGCGGCGGAGAAGGAGCTGAACAATGAGGCGGCGCAGCCGAACGCGAAGGGTGCCGTGATCGGGACGGCGGGAAAGCCGACCAGCACGGTGATGCCGGCGGCGCCGAGCAGCAGGCCGGCCAGTCCGCGAACAGTGATGCGTTCAAGCTCCCACAATTGGCCGAGGATCATCGAGAACAGCGGGATCGCGGCAACGAGGATCGCCGCCATCGCGGTGCCGATGCGCGGGGTGGCGTAGGACAGGCCGATCAGTTGCGCTGCGACCGTCGTCGCGCCGACCACGGCGAAGTGCCGCCAGCCGGCGCTGAAATCGAGCCGCCGCCGCGTCGCCGCCGCGAGCAGGAAAAGCGTGATGCCGGCGATCAGCGCGCGCAAGGTGACCGCACCGACCCAGCCGAAGGCATGCACCACCTTGAGCAGGACGAGGAAGGACAGGCCCCAGGTGATAGCCAGGAAGACGTAGGCGGCGATATCCCTGGGTTTCATGGGTGGGCCGGCGGAATGTTGCGTGGAGAAGCGGAATTGCAGCCGTGCGTATCGTTTCCGCCGCTCGGCGGCAAGGAATGGCTCATGGTCCAGAGGTGGTTGCGGCTGGGCGAAGCGGGATGGTAGGAGCGGAGCGCTTTGCCTTCCCACAGGGGGAGAAGCGCAACCATTAGCTCAGGCGACGTGGTTTACGGGTGGATTTTTGCTCCAGGGAATACCAACGTTTCACTCCGCTGGAACACCCCTCAACCGTCTCGGCGCCATCGCGCCGATCCACCTTCTCCCACAGGGGGAGAAGGAAAGAGGCCGCTACCGTCCCGGCCGACCTGTCTTGCCCGGCCGGCGCTTCTCTCGGCGGGCGTCGCCGGGATCCTCATACGAACCGATGCCGGCGCGCTGGCGAATGATTGGTTTGTCGTCGCGATCCTTCGCGCCCCCCTCGGCCCTGCCGGGCATCTCCCCCGCTTGGGGGGAGATTGGCTGCGGCTTGGCGGGCAGCTTTCCTTCGACCGGCTTTTCCGTGCGCCGCACCGTCATCTCATCAAGCGAGTTCTTCTTGAACAGCGGCTTGGTGGCTTCGCCTGGGATGCCGAAGTCGGAGCCGTGCGCCTCGGACGCCGATTGTTTCTTGAACAGCGAGCGCGATACGGCACCTGCTGGCGTCGGCATGTCGGTGCCGGGGCCCATGTCGTCGATCGAGGGTTTGGCAAACAGCGGCTTCTTCACCGGGACAGCGCCGTCGGCGCCCATCTCGTCGAGATCAGGCTTGCGGAAGAGGTTGGGCCGGGCAGCCTTGGCCGCCTCTTCGGCGGCACGCGCTTCCTCGAACTTGCGGAAACGCTCCTGTTCGTCCGCCGTACGATGTTTGGCCACGCCCTTGTTGTGCTTGCCCTTTTCGCGGCCCGAGGCAGGGCTTTGGCCTTCCACCTCGCGCGCCAGCGGATCGTCGGAAATCGACAGTTCCATCTCGCGCAGCCGCTTGATTTCGTCGCGGATGCGGGCTGCCTTCTCGAAATCGAGGTTGGCGGCGGCGTCGCGCATCTGCTTGTCCATGGCGTCGAGATGGGCCTTGAGGTTGTTGCCCATCATGGCGCCGGCGCTGTCGGTGAACTGCGAGATGTCGGCGCGGACGTGGTCCTTCTCGTAGACCGAATCCAGAATGTCGGAGATGCGCGACTTGACCGATTCGGGCGTGATGCCGTTGGCCGCGTTCCATTCCATCTGCTTTTCGCGGCGGCGGTTGGTTTCGGCCATCGCCCTTTCCATCGAGCCGGTGACCTGGTCGGCGTAGAGAATGACCTTGCCGTCGACATTGCGGGCAGCGCGGCCGATGGTCTGGATGAGAGAGGTTTCCGAACGCAGGAACCCTTCCTTGTCGGCATCGAGGATGGCGACGAAGCCGCATTCGGGAATATCGAGGCCCTCGCGCAGAAGGTTGATACCGACCAGCACGTCGAAGGCGCCGAGGCGCAAATCGCGCAGGATCTCGATGCGTTCCAGCGTATCGATGTCGGAGTGCATGTAGCGCACGCGGACGCCCTGCTCATGCAGGTATTCGGTCAGGTCCTCGGCCATGCGCTTGGTCAGCACGGTGACCAGCGTGCGGTAGCCGGCCTTGGTGGTTTCGCGGATCTCGCCGACGACATCGTCGACCTGGCTTTTGGCCGGGCGCACTTCGACCGGCGGGTCGATGAGGCCGGTCGGGCGGATAACCTGCTCGGCGAAGACGCCGCCGGCCTGCTCCATCTCCCAGCCGCCCGGCGTTGCCGAGACCGCGACGGACAGCGGGCGCATGGCGTCCCATTCCTCGAAACGCAGCGGCCGGTTGTCCATGCAGGACGGCAGGCGGAAGCCGTATTCGGCCAGCGTCGCCTTGCGCCTGAAGTCGCCCCGATACATGCCGCCGATCTGCGGAACGGTGACATGGCTTTCGTCGATGAAGACCAGCGCATTGTCGGGAATGTATTCGAACAAGGTCGGCGGCGGATCTCCGGGCTGGCGGCCGGTGAGATAGCGCGAATAGTTCTCGATGCCGGCGCAGGAGCCGGTGGCTTCCAGCATTTCGAGGTCGAAGCGGCAGCGCTGTTCCAGCCGCTGCGCTTCCAGCAGGCGGCCGGCGCGTTCCAGTTCCACAAGACGCTGCTTGAGTTCTTCCTTGATCGACTTGATCGCCTGGTTCAGCGTCGGGCGTGGCGTCACATAGTGCGAATTGGCGTAGATCTTGACGCTTTTCAGCTCGCCGGTCTTCTGGCCGGTCAACGGGTCGAACTCGGTGATCTGCTCGATTTCGTCGCCGAACATCGAGATGCGCCAGGCGCGGTCTTCCAGGTGGGCCGGGAAGATCTCGATCGTGTCGCCGCGCACGCGGAACGAGCCGCGGACGAAGTTGATGTCCTGGCGCTTGTATTGCTGCGCGACCAGGTCGGCGAGCAGCGCGCGCTGGTCGAGCCGGTCGCCGATCTGCATCTGGAAGGTCATTGCCGTATAAGTCTCGACCGAGCCGATACCGTAGATGCAGGACACCGAGGCGACGATGATGACGTCATCGCGCTCGAGCAGCGAGCGCGTCGCCGAATGGCGCATGCGGTCGATCTGCTCGTTGATCGAGGATTCCTTCTCGATGAAGGTGTCGGTGCGCGGAACGTAGGCTTCCGGCTGGTAATAGTCGTAGTAGGAGACGAAATACTCCACCGCGTTGTCGGGGAAGAATTTCTTGAACTCGGAATAGAGCTGCGCGGCAAGCGTCTTGTTCGGCGCCAGGATCAAAGCGGGGCGCTGCGTCTCCTCGATCACCTTGGCCATGGTGAAGGTCTTGCCGGAGCCGGTGACGCCGAGCAGCACCTGGGTGCGGTCGTTGTTGTCGACGCCTTCGACAAGGTCCTTGATGGCGGTCGGCTGGTCGCCGGCCGGCTCGAAGTCGGACACCATCTTGATGGCGATGCCGCCTTCGGATTTTTCCGGCCGGGCAGGGCGGTGGGGTGTCCACAGCACGCCGTCCTTGTGCAGCGGATTGCCGGATTCGATCAGTGCGGAGAGGGCGGCCACCGTCGCGGTGACGCCGCTCGAGGTCATCGTCTCGGCCTCTTCCAGCGAGACGTCGAGGCCGGCGACCGGGTTGAGGCCGGCGGCGGTGCGCTCGCGCGCGGTGGCCGCGCCGCCC
>NZ_AYWP01000038.1:0-42901 GCF_000502435.1 Mesorhizobium sp. LNHC232B00 | reverse complement strand
CAACGGGTGATCCGGTCATGACCCGGGTCACCCGTCAGCCCGATCATGCATGATTCGAGAGACACAAGGGGTGCTCCAGGCAACACCAACGTCTCACTCCGCTGGAACACCCCTCAACCGTCTCGGCGCTGACGCGCCGATCCACCTTCTCCCGCAAGGGGAGAAGGAGGCAAGGTTCCGCTTCACTTCGACCGTGAAAATGCCAGCCACAGGCCGCCGCCGACCAGGAAGCTGCCGCTGATCCTGGACATGAGCTTGATACGGCTGGCCGACAGCAGGCGCCCGGCGCGGCCGGCGGCGAGCGCATAGGACGAATCCGAGAAGGCGGCGAAGATCATGGCGGTGAGGCCCATGACGACGATCTGCAGCGAATAATTGCCTTGCGGGGCGATGAACTGCGGGAAGAAAGCGCCGAAGAACACCAGCGTCTTGGGATTGCTCAGCGCCACCAGCAGGCCCTGCAGGAAGAAGCCGCCGCGCGGCTTTCGCGCCGTTCCGTCGGCGTTCAGCGTGCCCTTGGAGCGGAGCATCTGCACGCCCATCCAGATCAGGTAGGCGGCGCCGATCAGCCTGATCCATTCGAACCAGTGGCCCATGCCCGCGATCAGCGTGTTGAGGCCGATGCCGACGATGGCGATCATGATGGCAAGCCCGGCCTGCGTGCCGGCGACATTGGCAAGGCCCGCGCGGGAGCCGTGGCGGATGCTGTTTGCGATGATCAACGTGACGGTCGGACCGGGCACAAGGATGATCACGATGCAGGCGAGGACATAGGCGGCGTAGAGTTCCAGCGACATGGATTTTTTCCCTTGGAATGCCGCCGATGCGGTGCGGCTGGTGGCAATCAATGCATGGCGGCGATAGCGATGCAAGCCGGCGCGCGAGGCGTCGCTAGACGCCGATGCGCCCGGGTCAGGCGCCGGCCTGCCAGGGCAGTATCGCCTCATAGGCCGCCGCCGCCTGGAGCACAGCGAGGTCGCCGCGCGGCCGGCCGATCAGCTGCATGCCCATTGGTCGGCCCTTGTCGTCGAAGCCAATGGGCACGTTGACCGCAGGGCAGCCGCCCAGCGTGGCGAAGGCCGAAACCTGCATCCAGCGATGATAGCTGTCCATCGCCCGGCCGGCGACCTCGCACGGCCAGTGCGTGCCGACGTCGAAGGGAAAGACCTGCGCGGTCGGCAGCGCGATGAGGTCGAAGCGGTCGAAGATCGACAGCAGCATCCGATACCAGGACGTGCGGATGACCGATGCCGCGCGGATCTGCGGTGCCGTCAGCCGCATTGCGTTTTCCACCTCCCAGACGGCTTCCGGCTTCAGCAGGCCGCGCCTGGAAGGGTGGTCATAGTGGGTTTTGAGCGCGCAGCCGCTGCTGGCCTGGCGCAGCGTCACGAAGGCCTGCCACAGCCCCTCCAAATCGAAATCCGGCTTGAAGGGGTCGGCCAGGAAGGATGCTTCCGCCAACCGGCCCAGTGCCGCCTCGCAGAGGTCGAGGATGCCGGGCTCAACCGGCAGATGGCCGCCGAGATCGCCGAACCAGGCGACGCGGCCGCCTTTCGCCGGCGTTCCAAGCCCTTCGAGGAACGAGCCTGCCTTCTCATAGGACAGGGGTACTTGCGGGTGGTAGCCCGCCTGCACGTCGAGCAGCAGCGCCATGTCGGCGACATTGCGGCCCATCGGCCCGTCAACGCCCATCTGTGCGTGGAAGACCTCGAGGTCCGGCCCGCCGGGGACAAGCCCCTGCGACGGGCGGAAGCCGTAGACGTTGTTCCAGGCCGCCGGATTGCGCAGCGAGCCGCCGAAATCGCTGCCGTCGGCGACGGGCACCATGTCGAGCGCCAGCGCCACCGCCGCGCCGCCGCTCGATCCGCCGGCGGTGAGCGCCGGATCGAACGCGTTCAGCGTCGGCCCGAATACGGGGTTGTAGGTGTTCGAGCCGAGCCCGAATTCGGGGACATTGGTCTTGCCGATGATGATGGCGCCGGCATCGCGAATGCTTTCGACGAAGAAATCATCTTCCTGGGGCACGAAATCGGCGAAGATCGGCGAGCCGAATGAGGTTCTGAGGCCGGTGGTCGAGGCGAGGTCCTTGATGGCGATCGGCAGGCCGAAGAGCGGGCCGGTTTCGTCCTCCCGGCGGCTATCGGCCGCATCGGCCTCGCGCAGGATATCGCCACGGTCGCGCAAGGAGACGATGGCGTTGACCAGCGGATTGACCGTTTCGATGCGGTCGAGGAAGGCCGTCGCCACCTCGCGCACGGACAGTTTCTTGTGCCGGATCGCGGCTGCCAAGTCGATCGCCGACAGGCGGCAGATATCGCCGGCCGGCGGCACGGCATGTTTCGTTTTGGGGCGCAGCATCTCAGCGCTTTTCCTGCAAAGCCTGATCGACATCCCCAGCCCGAGGGATTGACGGCTGGGCGCCGGGCTTCAAGCAGGCCAGCGAGCCGGCCGCACCGGCGCGTGCCAGTGCCTCCTCGAGCGCGAGACCGGACGACAGGCCAGCGGCGAAGTAACCGCAAAACGTGTCGCCGGCGCCGACCGTATCGACAGGCGTGATCTTCATGGCCGGAACGGTCAGGAAGTCGGTTGGCGTTGCCGCCATGACGCCGTCGCCGCCGAGTGTGACGACGATGGTGCGGCCGGTTTTCGCCGCGAAGTCGCGCATGCGCGCCGCCCGGTCGCGGCCGCTCAGCTTCAACGCTTCGCCATAGAGGTCGAACTCGGTCTCGTTGGCGATCACATAGGCGGCCTTGCCGAGGAAAGCCGCTGCTTCGCCCTGGAAGGGCGCCGTGTTGAGCACGGTGATGGCGCCGGCCGCCCTGGCCTGGTCGAGTGCCGCATCCACGGTCGCCAGCGGGATCTCGTGCTGCAAAAGCACGATATCGCCCTTTTTCAGAAAGGCCTTGGAGAGGTCGCCGGGCAGGACCGAAGCGTTGGCGCCCGGCACCACGGCGATGATGTTCTCGCCGTCGTCGCCGACCATGATCAGCGCGGTCCCCGTCGAGGCAAAGGTTTCGGCGACGCCGGACAGGTCGACCTTGCCGTCGCGCAATAGTGCCAGCGCCTCCGCGGCGAAGCTGTCCTTGCCAACCGCGCCCACCATGCGCACTTGGCCACCGGCGCGCGCGGCGGCCAGCGCCTGGTTGGCGCCCTTGCCGCCGGGCGCAGTGGCGAAACTCGAGCCGCTCACCGTCTCGCCAGGGCTCGGCAATCGGTCGACATTGGCGATAAGATCGAGGTTGATCGAGCCGACAACGATAATCAAGCAAGGCCTCCTGCCGGTACAAATTCAAGATGCCGGAGCGTCGTCTGCATCCTGCCGACGCACGTCGCCCCAATCGCGCGGGAAGCTAGCCTGTAAGGCCGCGGCTTGCCAGACCACGCGAGTGGTCCAGCCGGATTTGTCCTGCCGGAGCCTATTCGCAGCGCACGGTGACCGTACCCTGATAGCTGCCGGCAGGAAAGATTCCACTCGACTTGGTGGCGGTAAGGTCGACTTGCAAGCCGTGCGTTCCGTTGGCGACCCTCTGCGGCACGCTGCCGGGGTTGTCGACCCCAGCACCATCCAGGCGGAAGACCGAGGCGAAGGTCACGTTGGTGCCGCCGCCGCTCGGCGCGGACGAGAATGCGGCAGGCGCCGGGGCCGAAACGGAATAGCAGTCCAGCAGATTGAACAGGGAGCACAGCAAGGAGCTTGCCACGATGGTGGCGCTCGCGCTCGATCCGCCTGCCTGCTTGGAACTCAGTATGCCGATGGCCGGATTGGCGGTCATCGTCCCCGATGCCCCGACCATGATGGTGCAAGTGCCAATGATAGCCGCCCGCGCCGGAAGGCAGAAGCCGGCAAGTGCCATCGCCAGCAGCGCGCGGTTATTTTTTCTTCTTTTTCCTGCCATCGCCATTTCCGGTCCTGATGCTCCAGCCTTCATTGGCCCACCCAGGGGACGCGGCCGTGGGCGCGGCGGCGGCCACACTCGCCGTCTGGCCGCCGTCGACATTGACGCCCATCTTCAACAGCTTCAGTTCCATTTGCAGGCGCTGCACCTCGAGTTCATAGAGCCGGCTGCAGTCGAGACGCTTCGGCGTCCGGCCGATCGGGATCACGACCCGGCCATAGGTGGCGACGTCATTGTTCGACTGGCTGTTGCCTCTGATGACGCCGAGATCGAGATAGGCGCCGCTTCCCGAAACCGCCGAGCGGCAAGTGGTGCCGTCAGCGGCATGAACCTCGTCCTGGCCCTGGGGCAAGGTGACGCCGGGCAGGTTGAAGCCGCTCTCGTTCTGGTTGAGGTTGTAGACATCCTCGGCCAGAGCAGGCGCGGCGCTTGCCGAGGCAACCGCGAGTGCCAGCGTCAGGACTTGCGATGTCCAAAGAACTTTCCGCATATCTGTGCCTTTATCTGGGTCTGCTGATTGGGAAAGGGAATGCTTTCGGTACAGATACGCACTTTACGGTCGGGGGCGCCGTCGAAGGGGACGACCACAAGGACGGGACGGGAAGCCTGCGAAGCCAGTTGGAAGACACTGGGAGAGATTTTGGCCTCCACCGGCTGAAAATCCTGATCGTAGACGTGGACTTCGATCTTGATCTTCTGGTCGTAGGGATTGGCCGGGAAGACGCGGACCGCGAAGACGTCAGTGAAACTGTTGACCTCCCCGCGCATCGGCGACATCGACTGAGCCGCCGCGGCAACAGGGATCAGGCCGACGGCCAGCGCCGTCGCCAAGGTTCCAGAAAAGGTCAAGGATGCCTCCTTCCCGAGGGCTATTCGCAGCGCACCGTCACCGTTGCCTGATAGCTTCCAGAGGCGAAGCGGTTGCTGCCGCCCTTGGTGCCGGCGAGGTGGACCGTGACGAGATCGGCACCGGGGGCGGTCAGGCTGGTGGCCGAGCCCGTCTCCGCTATCGTATGGGCACCGCTCGCCGAATAGGTTGGCGTCCAGGTGATGGCCGTGGTGTCGGCGGCCGGCACTGTGGTGATGGTGACCGGGTCGACGCTCAGCGACACACCTCCGGTGGTGGTGAGCGTGACCGTCCCCGCCGAGCCACCGCTGTTATGCGAGCTCAGCGACTGGAGATCGGGGCTCACCGTCATCGTGCCATTGGTGGCGACCACCAGCGTACAGGTCGCGGTGATCGTGCCGTTGAAAATGACATTCTGCGTCGTGGCCAACGCCGCCTGGTCCATACAGACGACCAACATGGCTGCACCGAAGGCAACACGAAACAACTTCATCGAGACCTCCTACTAAGCCGGATTGCCCGAATTAATATAGGTCATCATCGCTTTATCGTGGTTAATTTAGGGTAAACTAAAATAGTTGTTTGAAGTACCTGTTGCGCAAACCCTGGGTTGTCGTAGGTTGTAAGGAAGAAAAACGCCGCAGAATTATTGTCGATACTTTCCGTTTATAAGGATATGTAGATTTATACGGCGGAAACTGGAAAATCGATATTCACGACGACACTTGCCCGGCCTCCCATCCAAGGATGGCGCGTTTGCGGGTCAGGCCCCAGTGATAGCCGGTGAGGTCGCCGGACTTGCCGATGGCGCGGTGGCAGGGAACCACGAAGGAGAGCGGATTGGCGCCGTTGGCGGCGCCGACCGCCCGGCTGGCGCTTGGCGCGCCTATGCTGGCGGCGATCGAGGAATAGGTGCGAGCCTTGCCCATCGGGATCTTGAGCAGCGCCTCCCAGACACTAACCTGGAAGTCGGTACCGATCATGACGACATGCAGCGGCTGATCGGGACGCCACAGCGTCGGGTCGAAGATGCGCGCGGCGTAGGGGCCGGTCGCGGCCATGTCCTCGACATAGTTGGCGTTCGGCCAGCGGCTGGACATGTCGGCGAAGGCGGCGCGCTCCTCGCCCGGATCGCTGAAGGCAAGGCCGGCAAGCCCGCGGTCGGTGGCCATGATCAGGGCGGTGCCGAACGGCGAGGGGTGGTAGCCATAGCGAATGGTGAGGCCCGCGCCGCGCGTCTTGTAGTCGCCCGGCGACATCGCCTCATGGGTGACGAACAGGTCATGCAGCCGGCCGGGGCCGGACATGCCCAGTTCAAACGAGGTTTCGAGCAGCGGCATGCCGGAATCGAGCAATCTGCGCGCATGGTCCAGCGTCACTGCCTGGAGAAACGCCTTGGGCGACAGGCCGGCCCAGCGGGTGAAGAGTTTTTGCAGGCCGGTCGGTGTTTCGCCGACCTCCTCGGCCAGTTCTTCCAGCGATGGCTGGTCACGGTAGTCGAGGCTGATCTTCTCGATGGCGCGGCGCACAATCTCGTNGGCCAGTTCTTCCAGCGATGGCTGGTCACGGTAGTCGAGGCTGATCTTCTCGATGGCGCGGCGCACAATCTCGTAGTCGCTGCCTTGCGGCGTGATGTCCTTCTCGAGGACTGCTGTGTGTGTGCTCATGGAAGCATCTCCTTGAGCCGGAATATCGCCCCTTGGGGCGCCGATCGCCACCCGAAACTTGCCTTCTTGCGGTGCATACCCAGATAGACACGCAATTTCGAACCACGAGGCACCGATGGCTGGCGAGAAAGTGCATCTGACCGGGGAAAGGGAAACCTTGTTGATGACGCTCTACGGCAAGGCGCTGGAGAGCCGGTTGCCCAATTCGCTGCTGGAGGACCATTTCGCCGACGAGGCGGTTGGCAAGATCGACTATGATTTTGCCAGGCTCAAGGTTGACGTCAATCTCGGCATCGGCCTGGCGATCCGGGCCAAGACGCTGGACGTCCACGTGCAGGATTTTCTGGCCAGAAATCCCGGCGCCATCGTGCTGCATCTGGGTTGCGGGCTCGATACGCGTGTCTTTCGGGTCGATCCACCATCAGGCGTGGACTGGTTCGACGTCGATTATCCCGAGGCCATCGAACTCAGGCGCAAACTTTACCCGCCACGCGATCGCTACCATTTGGTCGGTTCGTCGCTGACCCATCCCGATTGGCTGGCTGAAATGCCGCGCAACCGCGCGGCCATCGTCGTGGCGGAGGGGCTGACGCCCTATCTCCCGGCCGAAGAAGGGCCGCGCCTGCTTTCGAGGCTTGTCTCCCATCTTGCCGGCGGCGAGTTGATATTCGACGCCTATAGCCGTTTCGGCCTGAAGCTGCTTCGCCTCAATCCGGCGGTCAGGGCGACAGGCGCCGAGGTCCATTGGGCGATCGAGGATCCGCACGAGCTGGAACTGGCGGTTCCGAAGCTGCGGTTCGTCGAGGATATCCCAGCATACAAGCCCGAACACGCCGCCCGCATGGGCTGGCCCGCCAAGCTGTTCGTTCGCCTTTGGAAGCACATTCCCGCGTTGCGCAAGATCGGCAGGCTTTTGCGCTACAGGTTCTGAAGAACTTTGTTTGCCGCAATTCCCCAAGGAAAGGGCTGCGTACTTTCCGGGAATTGCTTCTAGCGCGTCTTGGCGGTCGCCAGCGCCCGCGAAAAGGCGGTCGCAAAAGTCTCGCGGGAATCGGGATCGAGAAAGCCGCCGATTGGTACGTTCTGGCCCTGCCCCTCGACCGTCATCCTGGTGATCCCGATCTCGGCGTGGCGGGCGACCGAAAACCTTGCCCAGAACGGATTGAAGCGATGCGCTTCCGATTTTCCGGAGGGTGCGGTCTTGCGGATGTCGAGGCTGGTGCGGGAGACCGACACCTCCTCGCGGGCGCGGGCAGCCCGATAGTTGACGCGAAAGGCGACGTAGACGGCAACCACGTCGAGGCCGAAGAAGCCGAACACCGGCCAGGCGCCGCGCGACAGGAAAAACGCGCCCGTCACCAGCCAGCCGAACAGCAGCGCTCCCATCAGCACGAAGAAACCCGTCCTGCCCAGCGACCGGTGTGGGGTCAGCAGTGCCTGGAAGAATGGCTCGTCGGCCTGGAATGAGGCGTTTGTGTCGCTCATGACTGGATATTATAGGAAGGGAATGGCGAGCCCCAAGTCCAAAGAGTCTTCCATGCCCAAAAAAGAACTCGCGCCCGGCCGGCGTGACGGCTCGAACGCCAAACCACGCCCACGTCCGGCACGGGGTTTGTCGCGCTACAGCCCGGCGGAAGTGCACGAGATCTTCCGGCGCTTTTCCGTCCAGCGGCCGGAACCGAAGGGCGAACTCGAACATCTCAACGCCTTCACGCTGCTGGTCGCGGTGGTGCTGTCGGCGCAGGCGACGGATGCCGGCGTCAACAAGGCGACACGGGCCCTGTTCAAGGCCGCCGATACGCCGCAGAAGATGTTGGCGCTGGGTGAGGCCAAGGTCGGCGACCACATCAGAACCATCGGCCTGTGGCGCAACAAGGCCAAGAACGTCATCGCGCTGTCCGAAGCGCTGATCCGCGACCATGGCGGCGCGGTGCCTGACGACCGCGACGAGCTGGTCAAGCTGCCCGGAGTCGGACGCAAGACCGCCAATGTCGTGCTCAACATGGCTTTCGGCCAGCATACGATGGCGGTCGACACGCATATTTTCCGGATCGGCAACCGGCTCGGGCTGGCGCCCGGCAAGACGCCGGAGCAGGTCGAGCAGGGGCTGTTAAGGATAATCCCGGACGAATACATGCGCCATGCGCATCACTGGCTGATCCTGCATGGCCGCTATGTCTGCAAGGCGCGCAAGCCGGATTGCCCGGCCTGCGTCATCGCCGACATCTGCAAGGCGGAGGTGAAGACGACCGGCATTCCGGCCCCCCTGGTGCCGATCGCTCCGCTCGAAACGGTTGCCGCTGGTTAGTAGCCGTAGCCGCGCGCCATCGCCGCCGCGAAGACCGGGATCAGCAGGAAGACGAAGGCTTCGGCGCGGATATAGGTCTTGACCGAAGCCAGTTCGCTTGCTGGCACGGCGAAGGCTGGATTGGCGCTGGCCTGCCTGTTCCAGGAGATGAAACGGATGGTCGGGATGATCGACAGCAGGCCGACAACACCAAACGCCGCCATCTTGGCCCAGAACATCCAGTTGTAGACGTAGAATTCCCAACCCTTGAGGCTCCAGAAGACACGGCCGATGCCGACGATGATGATAAGCGCGGCGATGATGCCATAGTGGCGGTCGATGCCAGCGAGCCGCTTGAGCGTGGCGGCGGCGAGGTCGCCGCGGATCAGAACGAACTCGGCGCCGATGATGCCTGCAAGGGAAAACACCAGCAGATGATGGACGATGGCAAGCACAAGGTCGGTGGTGTCCATGCTCGTTCCCCTGGGTTTGACGACGGCCCAGTCCACGTCTGAAAAGATTGCCTAAAGGGTGCTCGAATCTGCCTGCCGGGAAAATAACACTCCCGGATAAAATTCCCGGAGCGAGCTTGTGTAGCGCCACGGCGCCCTGGATGATGGCGCGTGTCGCCCTGGCCCTTGCGCCGCAGCGGCGATTTGGTAAGCGCTGACGACCAGCGAGGCAGATCATCATGACCAATCCGCACGGCGTTCCGTTCATCGAGACGCAGCGAACCATCCTGCGGGCGCACCGGCTCGGCGATTTCGATGCCTATGTCGACATGTGGGCCGATCCGGTCGTCACCCGCTTCATCGGCGGCAAGCCACGCACGCGCGAGGAAAGCTGGATGCGCTTCCTGCGCCACGCTGGCCTGTGGTCGCTGCTGGGCTACGGCTTCTGGGCCATCGAGGAGAAGGCGACGGGCCGCTTCGTCGGCGAGGCCGGTTTTCACGACCTGAAGCGCAATATCCAGCCATCGATAGAGGGTATCCCGGAGGCCGGCTGGGCGCTGGCGCCGACGGTGCATGGCGCTGGCCTTGCCACCGAGGTCGTCGGCCGCGTGCTTTCATGGGGCGAAGAGACATTCGGGCGCACGAAAACCGTCTGCATCATCGATCCGGAGAATACCGCCTCATTGAACGTCGCGACGAAGTGCGGCTACCGGGAAGTGGTTCGGACAAGCTATCACGACGCCCCGACCGTCCTGCTGGAGCGGCAGCCTTAAAACCGGGATTGGAGACCTTGGCCCGCCTGCGGCGCAGCTTGCGCGCCTGATCGGCCCAAGGATCGGCGGTGTCGGCTGTGGCTGGAGCGCTTCTCGGGCCGAGCAGCGCCGCCCAGGCATCGAAGGGCTGCGGCATGGCGATCCCATAGCCCTGGGCATAGTCGACACCGATCGCCGGCAGGGCGGCGGCGATGCCGTCGCTTTCGACGACCTCGGCAATGGTGCGCTTGCCCATGGCCCTGCCTCAGGCTGCGTCGACCGGCTGGGGCTCGGGAAGCTTCAAGGTCTTCACCAGCGTCGAGAGATCGGGCTCATCGATGAGCATCGCTGCGTCGGCCGGCGCCAGCCAGGCCCGCTGCCGCCGCTTGGCTTCCTGCCAGTCGGCAAGCTCTTCCGTCACTTCAAGCAGATAGACGATGACGTCGACGCGGACAAAACGGCTGGCCAGCCGCTTCCAGTAGGAATAGAGGCCCGCCGGTTGCTTCAGCGTCCTGCCGAGCACGCCGGCTTCCTCTTCAGCCTCGATGGTGGCCGCCTTGCGCCCGCTCTTGCCTTTCATAGGCCAGCCCTTGGGCACGATGAAACGTCTCGTCGTTCTCGACGTGACCAGCATCACTTCGATGTCGCCGTGCGCGTTCAGCCGAAAGGGGATAGCCGCCACCTGGCGGATCCTCTCGCCTTTCTTGGCTTTGCGCACGGCCTTTTTCTTGGTGGCTGCCATTCGTAAAAATCCAGTCGGTGCAGTGCCCCATAGCGTGATGCGGCATCTTTGCAAAACCCAAACTGCCGCAGGGGCACTTGAAGGCCCCTACCATGTAAGTCGGCTAAATAAAAGAAGGTAGCCGCCTGTCAGCGGCAGGTGCTGACGGCGGTGTTGCCAATTATCTGCGTCTGACAGCTCGGCTTGACCCGCGGCACGACCGGCTGCGGCGGCTGGACGACCACGCGGTCCTGGGCACGATACTGTTGCTGCTGCTGCTGGAATTGCTGGCGCTGAACCCGGTTCTGCAAGGCCTGCAGGTCGTTCTGCTGGATCTGGGCATTGCCGTTGGCCGAGGGAATGACGATCTGCGCGGAAGCAGATTGACCAAAGCCCGCCAGGACCACAGCGGCCAGTAGCACCGCGGCAACGGCCGCCGGTGTTCGACGCGCTGACATTCGCTCGTTCCTGCAAAAAATCCTGTTCATCCCTTGCATATAGGGCGTTTGTCCGGCGATGCCATGGCCGGCACATGGATCGCCCTGGATTGCCTTCGCGGCGGCGGAGAATCTGCCCGGCAACCCAGCAGCTGGCTCGAACCGCGGAACTCCTGTCCAATTGACGGAGCAGTTCACGGTACCGGTGAACTGCTGTAACCCCTTGTTTTGACGCGATTCCCAAGGGAAAGCGCTACGCGCTTTTCCGGGAAAACCGTTTCACACTTTTCCTGGAAACGCCTACACGACGATCGTTTTCAACCGCTCGGCGATGAGGGCGGCGAGCCGTGCCGCCACCTCGTCCTTGGTCATCTCGGGCCATTCCTCGACACCGGCCTCGGACACGATCCGCACCCGGTTGCGATCACCGCCCATCACGCCCGAAGCGCCGATGCCGCTTTCCTGCGACACGTCGTTGGCGACGATGAAATCGGCGCCCTTCTTCGAAAGCTTGGCTTCGGCGTTGCGCAGGAGATCCTGGGTCTCGGCCGCGAAGCCGACGACAAGGCGGGGCCGCTGCTTGTGGTGGCCGACCCCTGCAAGGATGTCGGGGTTTTCGACCATGCGCAGTAACGGTGGCCCTTCGCCAGCCACTTTCTTGATCTTTTCATCTGCCGAATTTTCCGTGCGCCAGTCGGCGACGGCGGCTACGAACACCGCCGCGTCGGCGGGCAGGAGTTGTTCCACCGCCTCACGCATTTCCTGTGCACGTTCGACATGGATAGTCGTCACGCCGGCGGGGTCGGCGATGCCGACAGGACCGGAGACGAGGCGCACGTCGGCGCCAAGCCTTGCCAATGCGGCGGCGATCGCGTGGCCCTGCTTGCCGGACGAACGGTTGGCGATATAGCGCACCGGGTCGATCGGCTCGTGCGTCGGGCCGGAGGTGACGATGATCTTGCGCCCCGCCAGCGGCTTGGGGCCGACATCGAGCAGCGCCTCGACGGCGGCCACGATCTCCAGCGGTTCGGCCATACGGCCTTCGCCGGCCTCGTTGCTTTCGGCCATCTCACCTTTGGCCGGGCCGACGAAGCCGACGCCATCCTTGCCCAGCGTCGCGCGATTGCGGCGGGTGGTGGGGTGTGACCACATCCTGGGGTTCATGGCCGGCGCCATCAGCACCGGCTTGTCGGTGGCGATGAGCACTGTCGAGGCAAGATCGTTGGCATGGCCATTGGCGAGCTTTGCCATCAGGTCGGCGGTGGCGGGAGCGACCACCAAAAGGTCGGCTTCGCGCGACAGCCTGATGTGGCCGACATCGTGCTCGTCATTGCGGTCGAACAGTTCGGTGAAGACATGATCGGCCGAGAGCGCGCCGACCGACAATGTGGTGACGAATTCCTGCGCCGCCGATGTCATGACCACGCGCACCGCGGCACCGCGCTCGCGCAGCCGGCGGATGAGATCGAGCGATTTATAGGCGGCGATGCCACCGCCGATGATGAGCAGGATGCGTTTGCCGGAAAGGGCGCCGCGCGGCGACATCTTGCCTGCCGGGGCGGCAGCCGGGATCGCCGTGCCGTGCACGCTGGTCAGCTCGTGCAGGGTCTTTTCAGGCACGATCTGGCGGTCGACAGCGGCCCGGATCATCACCCGCGCCTGTTCTTCCATGGAACGGCTATTTTCCGCCGCGAGTCGGCGCAGCAGTTCCTTGACCTCATCGTCGAGATTGCGGATCGTGATGCTAGCCATATGATTGCACTTTGCCGAGATTGATCGATTGCAATGATATCAATGCAATCAAATGCTCGCAAGCTATGGCGCCATGCCGATAGCCGAGCCTAAAAGATCTTCCAGGCGATATAGACCAGCGTCAGCGCGATCACCCACAGCGCGATACGGCCGGAGCGGCTGTAGCGCGCTTCAGCCTTGCCGATCGCGCGGGCAGTGTTCTCGTCGAAGCGCAGGCCGTGCTCGGCCATCAGGTCGATCTCGCGCGACAGCCGCTCGGTGCGCACTGCAAGCTCAGGCACCTGGCGAAACAGCGCCAGCATCGCCTTGCCGCCGTCGCGCGCATCGGCCAGCAGGCCACGCGGGCCGAGATTGCCTGATATCCAGCCGCCGACGACCGGTTCGGCCGTCTTCCACATGTTGAAGCCCGGATCGAGCGTGCGCGCCACGCCCTCGACCACCACCATGGTTTTCTGCAGCAGGATCAGTTCAGGCCGTGTCGCCATGTCG
This sequence comes from Mesorhizobium sp. LNHC232B00, assembly GCF_000502435.1. Taxonomy (NCBI): domain Bacteria; kingdom Pseudomonadati; phylum Pseudomonadota; class Alphaproteobacteria; order Hyphomicrobiales; family Phyllobacteriaceae; genus Mesorhizobium; species Mesorhizobium sp. LNHC232B00. Next base: position 29,601 of record NZ_AYWP01000038.1, on the reverse strand, counting down.
AAGAGCTCGGTCACCTCGAACAGCAGCGTCAGAAGCTTGGCCATCGAAATCGTTTCGGCCGGCTGGCCATGGATCGGCTCTCCGATAGCGCGGATCGCCTGCGCGAAGGCCGAGACATTGTGCTGGCGCGGAACGTAGCCAGCCTCGAAATGGACTTCGGCAACGCGCAGATAGTCGCGCGTGATGAAGCCGTAGAGGATTTCCGCGAGAAAGCGGCGCTCCTTCTTGCCGAGCCGGCCGGCGATGCCGAGATCGACGGCGACGATGGTGCCGTTTGCCTCGACGAACAAATTGCCCGGATGCATATCGGCATGGAAGAAGCCGTCGCGCAACGTATGGCGCAGGAAGGACTGGATGAGATTGGTGGCGATCGCCTTGAGATCGTGGCCCGCCGCTTGAAGGCCTGCGATATCGTTCATCTTGACGCCGTCGACCCACTCCATGGTCAGCACATCGCGGCCGGTGCGCTCCCAGTCGACGGATGGCACGCGAAAACCAGGATCATTCCTGGTGCTTTCGCCGAGTTCCGAGAGTGCCGCCGCCTCGAGGCGCAGATCCATCTCGATTCTGGTGGTCTGCGCCAGCGTCTCGGTCACCTCCACCGGCCGCAGCCGGCGTGACGACGGGATGTATTTCTCCTGCAGGCGCGCGGCTAGAAAATAGCTTTCGAGGTCCTGGAAGAAGCGGCGGCGCACGCCCGGCCGGATCACCTTGACCGCCACCTTGGTCACGGCGCCAGCCTGGACAGTTTCAGCGGCATGGACCTGGGCGATCGAGGCAGCGGCGACCGGATCGCCGAATTGCGTGTAGAGATCGCCTATCTTGCGCCCGAGCGAAGCCTCGATGGCCGCGACCGCCTCGACCTTCGGGAAGGTGTGCATCTTGTCCTGCAGCATGGCGAGATCGAGCGCCATGTCGTTGCCGACGACGTCGGGCCGTGTCGCCAGGAATTGGCCGAGCTTGACATAGGATGGTCCGAGCCGGACCACTGCCTTGGCCAGTCGATCGCTGCGCTCATAGGCCAGAGCGCGGCGGCGGGTGAACAGCCGCGCCAGTCGCCAGCCGAGTTTCGGCAGGCCTGAGAGTTCCTCGCCCGGCAAGGCGGCGACGACGCCCTCGCGCACCAGCACCCAGCCGGCCCGCACGAGCCTGAAACCGGCGCCGACGCTGCTCATGGCTGCATCCATCCGGCCGGTTCAAAGAACCGGCAGGAGCCATATCGGGAGCGGGAAATGCGGTCGAACCTCAAAGCTTCCAGCCCGAATGCAGTGCCGCGATGCCGCCGGAATAATTGCGGAAGGAAACGCGGTCGAAGCCCGCGTGGGTGATCGTGGAAGCAAAGTTTGCCTGGTTGGGGAATTTCGCGATCGATTCGACCAGATAGGAATAAGGCTCGCCGTCGCCGGTGACCATCTTGCCGATCTTGGGAATGGCGTTGAAGGACCAGGCTTCGTAGACCTGGTCGAGCAGCGGCATCTCGACCTCGGAAAATTCCAGGCACAGGAAACGGCCGCCCGGCTTCAGCACGCGGAACGCTTCACCCAGAGCGACGTCGATATGCGGCACGTTGCGAATGCCGAAAGCGATGGTGTAGGCGTCGAAAGTGGCGTCGGCGAAAGGCAGTTCCTCGGCATTGGCCTCGACGAAGTCGGTGTTGCCGGACAGGCCTTTCTTCTGCGCCCTGTCGCGGCCGACAGCGAGCATCGAGCCATTGATGTCGAGCACGGTGGCATGTGCGTTGCCATGGCTTGCGTCGACGATGCGAAACGCGATGTCGCCGGTGCCGCCGGCCACGTCGAGCACCTTCCAGCCCACTCTTTTCGGAGGGTTCAGCCATGTCACCATGGCATCCTTCCACAGCCGGTGCAGGCCGCCCGACATCAGATCGTTCATCAGGTCGTAGCGGTTGGCCACCTTGTGGAAAACATCGTTGACCAGGGACTGCTTTTCGCCTTCCCCTACACGCTTGAAACCATAGGAGGTTTCCATGCCGCCCGCGGCCGTGGTTCTCTCAACTGACATTTTTTTGATCCGTCATAAAACCGGCGGGACCATAGCCGATCGATGGTGCGGGCGCTATTGTTTAAGGCGCGGTGTTCAGCCGCGCTTCCAGGTGCTGGTTTTCAAGACCTGGACTGACCGACGGGATGTTTGAATGCCTTTGAAAGCGGAACTGCACTGCCATATCGAAGGGGCAGCGGCGCCCGAACTCGTCATCCGCCAGGCGCAGAAATACGGCAAGGATACCTCGCCCTATATCCAGAATGGGTCCTTCGTCTGGCATGATTTCACGTCCTTTCTCGCGGCGTATGACTTCTCCTCCGACCTGTTTCGGACCGAGGAGGATTATGCGCGGCTGGCCGACCATTATCTGACCAGCCTGGCCCGTGACGGCGCCATCTATTCCGAGGTCTTCACCTCGCCGGACCATGCGGAGAAAGCCGGGCTGTCCCCCAAGGCCTATACCGACGCGCTCGGCGAAGGCATGCTGCGCGCCAAGGCCAAGACAGGCATCGAGGGCCGCATGATCGTCACCGGCGTGCGTCATGTCGGCGTGGAATCGATCGAGCGGGCGGCGCGCTTCGCGGCGCGCTCCGGGCATCCGCTGGTCACCGGCTTCGGTGTCGCCGGCGATGAGCGCATGGGCGACATGGAGGACTATGTCAGGGCTTTCGAGATCGCGCGCGAAGCCGGGCTCGGCATCACCGTCCATGCCGGCGAACTGACCGGCTGGGAGACTGTCCAGGCCGCGCTCGACCATATCCGTCCCTCGCGCATCGGCCATGGCGTGCGCGCCATCGAAAACCCGGATCTTGTTCGGCGCATCGCGGACGAAGGCGTCGTTTTGGAGTGCTGCCCGAGTTCCAACATCGCGCTCAAAGTGTTCGACAGCTTTGCCGATCATCCGTTTCCGGCGCTCAAGGCCGCCGGCTGCAAGGTGACGCTCAACTCCGACGACCCGCCCTATTTCTGGACCTCGCTGAAGCGCGAATACGACATCGCCGCCGAACATTTCGCGATGAGCGAGAAAGCGCTGGCCGCCGTCACCCGAACGGCGATCGAGGCCGCTTTCGTCGATCGCAAGACCAAGTCCGCGCTTCTTGCCCGGTTGAACGCGGTGGCGCGCTGATTTCTGCGAAATCTGTGGTCCACCGAGCCCAGGCGGTTCCTTGGCCGGCGCATAGCCGCTAGGGTCGTCCGAGCTGCCTGCCGCGCCTGTGCGCATAGGGCGACACGCATCAGGAGAACATCATGAAGGGCGTCACCGTCGTCGACCATCCGCTTGTCCAGCACAAGCTGACCATCATGCGCAAGAAGGAGACCTCGACAGCCGGCTTCCGGCGGTTGCTGCGCGAAATATCGCTGCTGCTCGGCTACGAGGTCACCCGCAATCTCGAACTGACGACGACGACGATCGAAACGCCGATGGAGACCATGGAAGCGCCGACGCTCGAGGGCAAGAAGCTGGTCTTCGCCTCGGTGCTGCGTGCCGGCAATGGCTTGCTGGAAGGCCTGCTCGACCTGGTGCCGGCAGCCCGCGTCGCCCATGTCGGCCTCTACCGCGATCACGAGACGCTGGAGGCAGTCGAGTATTTCTTCAAGGCGCCGAGCGATCTGGCCGACCGGCTTGTGATCGTCGTCGATCCGATGCTGGCGACAGCCAATTCGGCGATCGCGGCGATCGACAAATTGAAAGAGCGCGGCGCCACCAACATCCGCTTCCTGTGCCTGCTGGCGGCGCCCGAAGGCATCGAGCGCTTCACCACCGCGCATCCCGACGTTCCGGTCTTCACCGCGTCCATCGACCGCCAGCTCAACGAGAAGGGCTACATCATGCCCGGCCTCGGCGATGCCGGCGACCGCATGTACGGGACCAAATAATTTACCAAATGTTTACGCAACGGCGCGGTTTTAGCGCCCGTTAAAGCGGCAAACACCATCCGGCGCTAAAGGATCGGTACTCACAAAGGCCGATCCATGCTGCGCAAACTTCTCATCTTCAGCGTCTTTGCCGGCACATCGGCGTCGATCCCGGTTGTCTACCAGTCAAATCCGCAGGTCTTCGAAAACCTTCTGAGATCGGCGGTGACGGCCAAGCCCGACGCCGAGACCCAGGCCCAGCCCGACATCAACCTGGCATCGGTGCCCGACAAGCCGGTGGCGCCGAAACCGGCCGGCCGCAAGGTCGTCGTCGCGGCGGACGAGCGCGGGCACTTTTCATCGACCTTCAAGCTCAACGGCCGTCAGGTCGATGGCATGGTCGACACGGGCGCGACACTGGTTGCGGTCAATACGTCGACGGCGCGCAGGATCGGGCTGTCGCTCAATCCATCCGATTTCAGCCGTGAGGTCAGCACCGCCAACGGCACCATCAAGGCGGCGGTGGTGATGATCGATCGGCTGCAGATCGGCAGCATCACCGTCAATGACGTGCAGGCCATCGTGCTCGACGACAAGGCGCTGCGCACCAACCTGATCGGCATGAGCTTCCTCAACAGGCTTGGCAAATACCAGGCCGAAAACGGCACCTTGCTGCTCGCTCAATAGGAAGAGTTCCGTCCGGTCAACCGCGCGCCAGAATCCGCCGCATGACGGTTTTGTCCGCCGGCGGTTTCGAAGCCCCGATCGTGTAGGCTGAAAGCACGGCCGCGGCCGCGGCCTCGGCATCGGACTGCGAGCGGGCATGCACCAGCGCCAGCGGCTCGCCTGCACCGACCTCGGCGCCGATGGGCAGCAGCCTGGTGATGCCGACCGCCGGGTCGATCTTGTCGTCGGGGCGCGTGCGCCCGCCGCCAAGGCCAACCACCGCCAGGCCGATGTCGCGGGTGGCGATGCCGGTGACGAAGCCGCCGGTCGTTGCCTTGACTGCAAATTCGGTTGCTGCCTCGGCCAGGTATTTTTCCGGCCTCTCGATGAAATCGGCGGGGCCGCCGAGCACCGACACCATGCGCGCGAAGGTGGCGGCGGCGCGGCCGCTGACAAGCGTCTCCGTGGCGCGCCGCATGCCGTCCTGGTTGGACGATACCAGTCCCGCCGACTGCAGCATTTCGGCCGCCAGCGCCAGCGTCACATCCTCCAGCCGCCGGTCGCGAAAACGGCCGGTCAGGAAATCGACGGCGTTGCGCACCTCGACGGCATTGCCGGCGGCGGACGCCAGCGGTTCGTTCATGCCGGTGATCAAGGCCGAGACCTTCAGTCCTGCGCCGCTGGCGACCTCGACCAGGCTGTTGGCGAGTGCCGTCGCGTCGCGCGACTTCTCCATGAAGGCGCCGTTGCCGACCTTGACGTCGAGCACCAGCGAGCCGAGGCCCGCGGCCAGCTTTTTCGACAGGATCGAGGCGGTGATCAGCGGCACCGATTCCACGGTTCCGGTGACGTCGCGAATGGCGTAAAGCCGGCGGTCGGCCGGCGCGAGATCGGCGGTCTGGCCGATGATGGCGCAACCCGTTTCCAGCACCGCCTTGCGAAACAGCGCGATGTCGGGCTGGCTGGCATAGCCGGGGATGGCATCCATCTTGTCCAGCGTGCCGCCGGTATGGCCGAGGCCACGACCCGATATCATCGGTACATAGGCGCCACAGGCGGCAACGATCGGCGCCAGCATCAGCGAGACATTGTCGCCGACGCCGCCGGTCGAATGCTTGTCGGTGACGGGGCCCGGCAGATCCGACCAATCGAGCACGTCGCCGGAATCGCGCATGGCCAGCGTCAACGCCACGGCCTCGTCGCGGTTCATGCCGTTGAAGAACACCGCCATGGCGAAAGCCGCGACCTGGCCATCGGTGACGGCGCCCGACGTCACGCCGTCCATGAAGGCGGCAATTTCACGGGCCGGCAGCCTCTGGCCGTCGCGCTTGTGGCGGATGATTTCCTGCGGAAGCATCAGTTCTCCAGCAGTCCGTCGCGGAACACACGCTGCAGGACCGTCGCCAGCCGCGACCCGCCGACCGGCGCCATGTCCTTGGTCTCCTGGTGCGAAAGCTCGGCTCCGGTCATGCCGGCCGCCAGATTGGTGATGACCGAGCAGGCGGCGACGCGCAGGCCAAGAAAACGGGCGAGAATGACCTCCGGCACGGTCGACATGCCGACGGCGTTGGCGCCCATGATGCGCGCCATGCGGATCTCGGCCGGCGTTTCGAAGCACGGGCCGGAAAACCACATGTAGACGCCCTTGTGCAGCGCCGTGCCGGTAGCCTTCGCGGCCTGTTCAATCGCTTTGCGGATGCCGGCATCATAGGCTTCGGTGAGACCGACGAAGCGGCGGTCGCTCGGCTCGCCGATCAAAGGATTGGTGCCGGAGAAGTTGATGTGGTCCGATATCAGCATGACCGAGCCCGGCAGCATCTCGGGATCGACCGAGCCGGCGGCGTTGGTGAGGATCAGTTTGGTGATGCCGATGCCGGCAAGCACTTCCAGCACCGGCCGCATCGCCGCAGCGTTGCCATGCTCGTAATAGTGAGCGCGGCCGGACAGCATCAGCACCGGCGTGCCGGCAAACAGCCCGGCCACCACTTCGCCGGCATGACCGCTGACGCCGCTTCTGGGGAAGCCGGGCAGGTCGGCATAGGAGACGCGGATCGGGTGCTCGATCCGGTCGACCAGGCCACCGAGGCCCGAACCCAGCACCAGCGCCGTGGTCGGTGCCAAGCCGTCCAGCTTTTCGATAAGACGATCCACGGCCTTTTCGGTCATTCCAGCCTGCCCTTCATTGGAGCCGATCTTTCACTTGAGAATATCGCCGCGAAAACCGTAGGGCAGCATGTCGCCCATGGTCACGGTCTCGGCGACGCCGGTATTGTCGCAGAGATAGAGTTTGGTTTCCGGTCGGCAGAATTCGGCTAGCCGCTGGCGGCAGCCGCCGCAAGGCGAGCATTTGGCCATGCGCTCGGCAAGGACGGCGATTTCGACGATCTTGCCGCCGCCGCCCATGATGTAGTGGCCAAGCGCGGTGGTCTCGGCGCACCAGCCTTCGGGATAGGAGGCGACCTCGATGTTGGCGCCGCTGAAGACGCGACCGTCCTCGGTGCGCAAGGCAGCACCCACTGGAAACTTCGAGTAGGGTGCATAGGCCTTGGCCATGGCGGCCCTGGCCGCCTCGAACAGATCATGCGACATTTCAGTACTTCTCTCCCATGATCTTGTTCAAAAAGCCGGTGCCGATTTCGACCGCTGCGATTTCCGGCTGGTGCGGTCTCAGCGTTCCTTGACATAGGGCACGCCGCCGGCGCGCGGCGGGATCGCCTTGCCGATGAAGCCGGCAAGCAGGATGACGGTGAGGATATAGGGCAGCGCCTGCATGAACTGCACCGGCACCTTGCCAATCAAGGGCAGCGGTGATCCCTGCAGACGGATTGCCGCCGCGTCGAGGAAGCCAAACAAAAGGCAAGCGAACATGGCATTGACCGGCTTCCATTTGGCGAAGATCAGCGCGGCCAGCGCGATGTAGCCCTTGCCGGCGGTCATGTCCTTCACGAAGCCGCCATTCTGCACCATCGACAGGTAGGCGCCGGCAACGCCGGTGAGGATGCCGGTGCAGATCAGCGCGCGGTAACGCAGCCAGGCGACCGAGATGCCGGCGGTGTCGACGGCGGCCGGGTTTTCGCCGACCGCGCGCAGCCTGAGGCCAAACCGGGTGCGAAACAGCACCCACCAGGTGAACGGCACCATCAGGAAAGCAAGATAGACAAGAATCGAATGGCCGGAGATCAGTTCCGCGTAGATTGGGCCGATGATCGGCACACCGCGAACCGCCTCGGCGCCGGGCCAGATGATCGCGTCGAACCGCTCGCCAGGTCCAAGTGCCGGCGTGCGCCCGCCTTGCTGGAACCAGGCCTGGCCGAGGATGATGGTCGATCCGGCGGCGATGAAATTGATGGCCACGCCGGAGACGATCTGGTTGCCGCGGTGTGTAATCGAGGCGAAGCCGTGCACCAGCGCGAAGGCGACCGAGATCAGGATGGCCATGCCGAGGCCGAGAAGGGCCGAATGAAACACGGAAGCGGCGGCGGCGCCGGCGAAAGCGCCGACCAGCATCTTGCCCTCGAGGCCGATGTCGAAGATGCCGGCACGCTCGGAATAAAGGCCGGCGAGGCAAGCGAGCAGCAGCGGCACCGACAGGCGGATGGTCGAGTCGAGTATCTGCACGATGGCGATAAAGACATCCATCTCAGGCGCCCTTTCCCTTGACCGCTTCCATCCCGACCGATCCCGGACTGAACGAGGCGAACAGCGCCTGGATGTATGGCCTGAACATGTGCTCCAGCGCGCCAGCGAACAGGATCACCAACCCCTGGATGATGACGATCATGTCGCGGCTGATCGCAGGCATCTCGAAGGCGAGTTCGGCGCCGCCCTGGTAGAGCATGCCGAACAGGATCGCCGCCAGCACGATGCCGACCGGATGCAGGCGCCCCATCAGCGCCACGGCGATGCCGACGAAGCCGGCGCCGGAAACGAAGTCGATCGCGACATTGTGCTGGTCGCCCATCACCGGATTGAGCGCCATCATGCCGGCGAGCGCGCCCGAGATCATCATGGCGGTGATGATGATGCGGGTCTCCGAAATGCCGGCATAGCGCGCCGCCTTCGGGCTGTGGCCATAGGTGCGCATTTCGTAGCCGAGCTTGGTACGCCAGATCAGCAGCCAGACCAGGAAAGCCATGACCAGCGCCAGCAGGAAGGTGACGTTAAGCGGCGCCGAGCGGATCTTGGCGCCGAACAATTCGATGATCCAATTGAGCTTCGGCAATTCGGCGCCGGGCAGGAAGTTGCGCGTCTGAGGGGCCTGCGAGGCGGCCGGCTTCAAGGGGCCGACCAGCAGGTAGACCATGACGGAGGCGGCGATGAAGTTGAACATGATGGTGGTGATGACGATGTGCGACCCGCGCCTCGCCTGCAGATAGGCGGGAATCAGCGCCCACAACGCGCCCACAAGCGCCGAAGCGACGATCGCCAACGGAAATGTCAGCCACCACGGGAACACGCTGTCCAAGGGCAGGCAGACGATGGCGATGCCGAGGCCGGCGATATAGGCCTGCCCCTCGGTGCCGATGTTGAACAGGCCACAATGCGCCGCCACCGCAACCGAAAGCCCGGTAAAGATGAATGTGGTGGCATAGAAGAGGGTGAAGGCGATGCCCGTTCCCTTGCCGAAGGCGCCCTCGACCAGGATGATTGCGGCGCGGAACGGATTTTCGCCGACCAGAAGCACGACGAAGCCGGCGACGATGAAAGCCACCGCAAGGTTGATCAGCGGGATCAGCCCGTAGTCGGCCCAGGCCGGCAGCTTGGCATAAGGCGTGCTCATTCCGCAGCCTCCTGGCGCTCGACGCCCGCCATCAGCAGGCCAAGCTCGCCTTCGGTCGCCTCGGGGCCGCGCTCGCCGACGATGCGGCCGGCAAACATCACCAGGATACGGTCGGAGAGCGAACGGATCTCGTCGAGTTCGACCGACACCACCAGCACGGCCTTGCCCTGGTCGCGCATGGCGATCAGGCGCTTGTGGATGAATTCGATGGCGCCGACGTCGACGCCGCGCGTCGGCTGGCCGACGATCAGCACACCGGGGTCCTGTTCCATCTCCCGCGCGAGCACGATCTTCTGCTGGTTGCCGCCGGAGAAATTGGCGGTCTTCAGGCGCGGATTGCCGGGGCGGATGTCATATTTCTCGATCTTGTCCTTGGCGTCGGCCATAATGGCCTCGACGTTGAGGAACGGCCCTTTGAGATAGCGTGGATCGTCGTGATAGCCGAGGATTGAATTCTCGTTCTCCTCAAAGGCCAGCACCAGCCCGACATGGTGGCGATCCTCCGGCACATGGGCGAGGCCGCGGTCGCGCAATTCGCCAGGGTCGGCCTTGCCGGTGAGATCGATGGGCTTGCCGTCGAGCATGACGGAGCCTGAAACGGCGCGCCTGATGCCGGAAATCGCCTCGAGCAGCTCGGATTGTCCGTTGCCGGCGACACCGGCGATGCCGACGATTTCGCCGGCGCGCACATTGAAGGAGATGTCGTCGACCATGGTGACGCCGCGGGAATCCTTGACCGTCAGGTTCTTGACCGCGAGCTTGACGCCGCCGGCTTCCGCCTCGCCCTTCTCGACCCGGAGCAGCACGCGCCGCCCGACCATCAGTTCGGCCAGTTCCCCGACGGTGGTTTTCTTGGTCTCGCGGGTCGCGACCATCGTGCCCTGGCGCATCACCGACACCGTGTCGGTGATGGCCATGATCTCGCGCAGCTTGTGCGTGATCAGCACCACCGTCTTGCCCTGTTCCTTCAACTGCTTGAGGATACGGAAGAGATGGTCGGCCTCGGCCGGCGTGAGCACGCCCGTCGGCTCGTCGAGGATCAGGATATCGGCGCCGCGATAAAGCGCCTTGAGGATTTCGACCCGCTGCTGCAGGCCGACTGGCAATTCCTCGATGATGGCGTCGGGATCGACTTCTAGCCCGTATTCGCGCTCGAGCCGCTCCAGCTCGGAACGCGCCTTGGCGATGCTGCTCTTCAGCAAGGCGTTGGTTTCGGCGCCGAGGATGATGTTTTCCAGCACCGAGAAATTGTCGACCAGCATGAAATGCTGGTGCACCATGCCGATGCCGAGCGCGATGGCGTCGTTGGGCGTCTTGATCGATGCCGGTTTGCCGCCAACGTGGATCTCGCCACTGTCGGCCTGGTAGAAGCCATAGAGGATCGACATCAGCGTCGATTTGCCGGCGCCGTTTTCGCCGACGATGCCGTGGATGGTGCCGCGCGCGATCTCCAGGTTGATGTCGCGGTTGGCGCGTACGGCGCCAAAACTCTTGTTGATGCCAATCAGTTCGATAGCGGCTTGCGCCATGCAGCCAGTCCCACTCTTATTTTTTTATCGCTTGGTCAAAATGCCTAGCATGACGCTCGGCCCATGCCAATCGGCCGGAGCGGCGTCCACTCTCGGCAAATCCCGGTGCGCTTGTCAATTTCCAACGTGTCCGTGGCCTTCATATTCGCTAATATGACGAGCCGAAATCAGCATCTTGATGAAAGCCAGGGATTGCCAATGACCATGCCCGCCGACCGGCTGACGACGCTGGAAATTCGCGCCGCCGAGCAGGAGAAGACCATCGAGGAACTGTCAGGCCAGATTGCCGAGCAGTGGAAGGTGATCGAGCGCATGCAGCGCAAGCTCGACGCGCTGACCGACCGTTTCCTGGCGCTGGAGGAGCAGTCCGCTCCCGACGTGCCGGTGACCAAGCCGCCACATTGGTGAGGAACAAGGGGAGGGCGCAATCATGAGCGACCGCATCGCAAGGGCCGGTGACTATGTGCTTGGCCTTATGAACGACGCGGAGCGCGAACGGGCCGAGCGCGATCTGGAAATCGACCCGGCCTTCCGCGACGCGGTGGTGCAGCTTGCCGAACGCATGCATATGTTCGACCGCGCCGAAAAGCCGAGTGGCGCCAATCATTGGGCGCTGGTGACGCAACGCATCGCCGAACTGCCGCAGATGCGTGTGGTTGGCCAGGACAAGGCGAAGCCGACGCCAGTGATCAGCAAGCTGGAGCACCGTCCCCATGGCGTCGGCGTGCATTCGCTTGGCGGCCGGCGCGGGGCCATCGTCGCCATCGTGCTGATCGCGGTTTTCGCGCTTGGCTATCTCGCTGGGCTTTGGTCGACGGGTAGCGCGCTTCTGCCCTGACCTGCGAGCCAATCAAATAAGATTCTTGCGAACAAGGACCCGTAACGCCGGAACTGCCATCTCCCCCCTTGCGGGGGAAATGGCCGGCAGGCCAGAGGGGGGTGTGAAGGATCGCCAACCTGAATGACTTCCGAATAACGGTGAATTGGCTGTTAGGCCGAGGGACAGCACCCCCCTCTGCCTTGCCAGGCATCTCCCCCGCAAGGGGGGAGATCGGATATCGCCGAGACCTTCGCCAATCTTCAGCGTCCTTCGAGATCCCTCCAAAAAACAAAACCGCCGGACTTTCACCCGGCGGTTCGAAACTTGGTGCCTACCGATCAGTACGGGCAGGCGTTGTCGGCGGTGTAGTCGTGCACTTCGAGCTTGCCGGCGATGATGTCGGCCTTGGCCTTTTCGACCGCCGCCTTCATCTCGTCGGTCACCAGCGCCTTGTTGTTGTCGTCCAGGGCGTAGTCGACGCCGCCTTCCTTGAGGCCGAGATTTTGCAAGCCGCCCTTGAAGGTGCCGTTCTTGCCGTCCATGAAGGCGGTGTAGACGGCGACGTCGACGCGCTTCATCATCGAGGTCAGCACCTTGCCTGGCTGCAGGCCGTTCTGGTTGGAATCGACGCCGATGCCAAGCTTGCCGGCATCCGCCGCCGCCTGCAGCACGCCGACGCCGGTACCGCCGGCCGCCGCGTAGACCACGTCCGAGCCCTGGTCGATCTGCGTCTTGGCGATCTCGCCGCCCTTGGCCGGGTCGTTCCAGGCCGCCGGCGTGTCGCCGGTCATGTTCTGGATGACGTCGGTCGCTCCCGCCGACTTGGCGCCGCCGACATAGCCGCATTCGAACTTGCGGATCAGCGGGATGTCCATGCCGCCGATAAAGCTGACCTTCTTGGTCTTCGAGGCCATAGCCGCCAGGATGCCGACGAGATAGGAGCCTTCATTCTCCTTGAAGACAAGCGAGCGGACATTGGGCAGATCGACGGCATCGTCGATGATGGCGAAGTTGAGGTCAGGATATTCCTTGGCGACCACCTTGAGCGCATCCTCCCAGGCAAAGCCGGCCATGACGATCGGGTTGCGGCCGTCCTCGGCGAAGCGGCGCAGCGCCTGCTCGCGCTGCGAAGCGTTGGAGACCTCGAACTCGACATAGGCGGTTCCGGTCTCGGTCTTGAATTTCTCGGCGCCGTGATAGGCAGCCTCGTTGAAGGATTTGTCGAACTTGCCGCCGAGGTCATAAAGGATGGCCGGCTGCACATCCGCGGCGAAAGCCGGAAGAACCATTGCGGTTGCGGCCAGGAGGCCGAGAACGATACGTTTCATGTGATCCACACCCTGTCGGTTATTTTTTCCGTTACGCACCGCTTGCCTGCCCGGTTCACCGGCAGGCATGCGACGTCAGCCAGGAGTGTATTCCCCTCCCGCTCCCGGGCAATCTGGCACGGCCCGAAACAAAATTCACGTGGAATTTTGACCTTTTGGAAAAGCATGCCCCGGTCAAGCCGCGCCGCAGTCCGATCCTTGCGCGCAAGCCGTCAGGAGGTGGCCCTTCGCTGGGAGGGAGCAGGAAATCGATCAGTTGGCGGCGAACTGCCCCGTGCGGCGCTGCCGCCTGTAGCCGATAGCGTAAAGCAGGAAGGCCAGGACCGCGAACACCGCAAATCCCGGCTGGCTGAGCACCCAGGCGATGGCGCCGTCCCACAGCAGCGGACCCGCCTTGGCCCGGACGAAGGTTTCGAAGGCCGTCCGCGTGTCCGGCGAGACGGCCAGCCAGCTTGTGTTGAGCGGGGTCAGCACAAGCGCCGAGGCCGCCACCGTGCGTGTCGCGTCGAGCACCGCCATGATGACGGAAACCGACAGCGCGACCATGGCCGCAAGCCGAAAGACGAAACGAAACATCAAGCTCTCCCCCGGCCGATCCTGGACGCTTTCCAACCGATCGCCGGCACGTGTCCCGAAAACGAGAAATAGAGTGGGTATGGCTGGTCCGCAATCACGATACGCGAATTTGACGGCTCGCGCATTCTCTCCCTATGCGACCGGCCCCTGTACGGCTGGCTTGCGCCTGCGCCGGTGAACGAGCCAGACAGCGAGAATGCCGCCGACGATGGCGCCGACCACCAGCCCGGCCAGGCCGATGAACACGGCGAAATATCCGCAGCCGCCCTCGAAGCAGCTTACTTCGGCGACATCGGCAATCACCGAGCCGGCGAAAAAACCGCCGAGGGCGCCGATGACGGCGCCGAGGATGATGCCGAGCACGGCCGCGACAATCGAAACGAAGACCGACGGCGCTTCGGTCTCCGGCTTGGCATAGACGGTTTCGGCGCCGGAGCCACGGCGCAGCAGGTAGATGCAAAGCAGGCCGATGGCGATCTCGGCGCCGGTGATGGCCAGGTTCTCGGCGGAGAAAACGAAGTTCGGCGAGGCAAGCACATAGGCTTGCCTCGCCAGCGACCAGATGATGATGACGGCTTGCCAGATGATGAAGTGGCGCGGGAAGCGCGCTGAGCGGCCAAAGGCGAGGCCGAGCAGGTAAAGCCCCCACAGGATCGTGACGACGTCGACGATGAGCCCGCCCATGAGGAAATAGAAGATGTCGTCTGGCAGGCCGGAATTCCCGAACAGCCACCAGGATGACGCCAGGCCATAGACGGACCACGCCATGACGAAGATGAGCCATGCTACCGGGACGAAGGACAATCCGCTATCTGGGCCGTTGTGCGGCCTATTGCCTGGGCGCCCGGACGGCGCCTTGTCATTGTCCGGCGCGTTGCCCGGAATTCCGCTGTTTGACGTCATGTCCGGCCGGTGCCCCCGCAAAGCCTCCCGGTCACTCGACAGTTCGTTCGAGGCGAAGTCAAGCACGGTCGACCCCGCGGTCCTGACTGTGCACATCATTCGGGTGGCGGCGCTTCAAAAGCGGCTCTGCCGGCGGCCCGCGAAATCCCATGTCGCCGGCAAAGCGAATAGACTGCCGTTATGGCTTGGCATTCGGCGCGGGATCGACTAGATGAGCCCCGCGCCTGTTGCTTCGACGGCTCAGGTGCAGGGGAAGGACGTCCGCTGGTTGGGCGGCGTCCATGGCGGACGTTCCGCATCGCAGCCCCAAGGGAGATGCATCTCCCCAACCCGCGCGGCGAGACCGGCCGGCGCGACATGCAAGGACGGAGAGGTGGCCGAGTGGTTGAAGGCGCACGCCTGGAAAGTGTGTTTACGGGAGACCGTAACGCGGGTTCGAATCCCGCTCTCTCCGCCATTTTTGTGCCTATCAAATTCACCTAAGCCATTGAAAGCAAAACGCAAATCGGCCTAAAGCTCCAGAGAGCAAGGCGGATACGTTTATCTTTTGCTAACATTTTGCCCCGCATTTTGCTTGCATTGTCCGCCGGACTGAAGGACACTCTCTTTGTCAACAAGGGCAGCGGCATGGCGAAGCCAATCACGATCAGGAAGCGCGGCGAGACGTACCACATAGCCAAGCGCGTCCCCGTTCGGTATGCGCCGGTAGAGGCAAGATCGGAAATCTGGGTCAGCCTGAAAACCGACTCCGAAGAGATTGCCCGGCAAAAGGCCCCGCGCGTTTGGAACGACCTGATCAACGCTTGGGAGGCTAAGCTTGCCGGCGACACTGCCGACGCCGAAAAGGCATTCGAGGCCGCGAACAACCTCGCAAGAGCGCGCGGCTACCGCTGGCTGACAAACAGCGAAATCGCCAAGCTGCCGGTGCATAGCTATTTGGAGCGGATCGAGGCCGTCGCCACCCGCAATGGCGTTCCGGACGTGAAGGAAGCCGACGCCCTGCTAGGCGTAGCCAAGCCGCCAGCGATCACGGTCAACCGGGCGCTTGAACTGTATTGGGAGCTTGCGACGGCCGACGCCACGCGCGGCATGAGCGAAGATCAAATCCGCCGCTGGAAGAACCCGCGCATCAAGGCCATTGGAAATTTTGTGGCTGTTGTCGGCAACCTTCCTATCGACCAGATCACCCGCGAAAACATGCTCGACTTCCGGGATTGGTGGACCAAGAAACTCGACAAGAAAGGGCTGACGGCAAACAGCGCCAATAAAGACCTTGGCTATGTCGAGAGCACCTTGCGGCTGGTTAATGAAATGAAGCGGCTCCGGCTGGACCTCCCGTTCGGAAAGCTCCGGTTCAAAGAGGAAGACGACGAACAGCGCCTTCCGTTCTCTGAAAAGTGGATCAAGGACAAGCTGCTTTCGGCCGGGGCGCTGGACAAACTCAATGCGGAAGCTCGGGCCGTCCTTCATGCGATGGTGAACACGGGCGCTAGGCCGTCCGAAATCGTCGGCTTGCTCCCGCACCACATCAATCTTGACGCCAACGTGCCGCACATCATCATCACCAACGAAGGCAAGAGGACCAAGACCTCAACCTCAAAGCGGACAATCCCGCTTGTCGGTGTCAGCCTAGAGGCGATGCGCCAGTTTCCGAAAGGCTTCCCTACCTATCGTTTCAAAGACGCGGTTTCCGATACGATCAACAAATTCCTTCGAGAGAACGACCTGAAGGAAACGCCGGGTCACACGCTTTACGGGCTGCGCCATAGCTTCGAGGACCGCATGTTGTCGGCCAAGGTTGACGAGCGTATCCGACGCGACCTGATGGGCCATGGTCTTGGCGGCCGGCAGCGCTACGGCAACGGTGCATCGTTGGAAGACGCCGCCACGATCCTAGCGGAGATCGCGCACTAGTCCGGCTCCCGTCCGCCTTGCGGCAATGATTGCGCGGGCGGCCTCTATCGGATCACGGGAGGCCGCCGCCTTGGCCTCTTCTGTCGCTATGTCGGCCTCTATCCGCTCGAACAGCGGCGCATAGTCGGCATTCCTCACCACAAGCTGCGCCACCTTGGCGCGTGCGGCCTTCAGCCGGGCCAGCAATCGGCCCTTGTCATCAACTGTGGTTGAGCATGGCGGCATGGCGAGCACTTTGGAACTGAACCGGGGTCAAACTCAGCGGCGCACGAGGTTCGCTCCGACCCAAATCGCGGGCCAGACACCCAAGAACATCACCGCCGCGACCAGCGCGGCTGGCCGGAGCCGCAAGAGATCGCCGATCACGGCGCGGGAGTTTGCCGCCGTGCCCTGACTGGCGTTCGGGTTTGTGACGATGCCGTGAATGAAGAGCGCGCCGCCCCCGACCCATACACCGGCTACCAGTAAAAGCGTGTCCATCGTCATCGTGTGAAGCCCCAGTCGTTTGATCACGGCCGGAGTCTATGACACAGGTTCAATGAATAGCAATAGGTCCACGGAAGTCATGTAGAACGCATATTTTCGGTCTACTTAAACAAGCGGCATACAGTGTCTTCGTCAACAGCATTGTTGGTAAATTTTGCACCCAGTTGCAAGCTTTTTGCGAGGACTAGACTTGAAACGCGCTGGAGAAAATCGGCCGGTCGTGCTAGATGAAGGGCGCTCGACCCATGCGCGCGCCGAGCAACGCGCGTATGGGTTTCAACAGGTGCGGTGCTGTCGTTTCCCTGATCGGACTGCGGCACCGCCCCTCTCAGATCAGGAATACGATCATGTCGACCGACGCCACAGCATCGCCACGCCCGCAATCTGCCGACGCCAACAATCCCCCGGATTTTGAGTCAGAGGAGCCGGCCGCCAAAGAGTTCCGAATGCACGGCTATTATGCGCCGGGGAACAGACCGTTATCCCACCCGATTTCACAGCAGGGCATCATGCGGCAGTTCTTCCGCGTCTGGTCTCTCGATATACCCTCAGCGGCCGAACGCGACTTGCTCGGCTTCATCCTCGACCTCACTGTGAACTGGGGGAAGACCGAACGCCCTTTTACCTACAGGGAGATCGAACAGGCGAACAGATCAACAGAGACGCGTGCCCGTGGTTTCATCAAAGCCCTAGAGGCCAAGGGCTTTATCGAGGTGACGCGCTCTGCCGGAGATATCAAGGGGATGCTCATTAAGCCCAATCTTGATTGGGAGCCGGCAGGCCAGCGCATGGCGCGTGCAGTCGATCAAGCGTTGCGCCGTGCCTACGATAATGATGGCGCGGCACCATGGCCGGATGAAGATCGACAGACGGTTGCTCAATGCATAGAGGCAATCTGTCTCAATGCCGACATGGACGTGCCAGTCGCCAAAAAGTTCGCCAGAGTGCTCATGGCCGCGTGGCCCCAATGGATCAAGAACAATGGAGCCCCGAAGCGCCCTGACGCCGCCTTCATCCGGGAGCACGCCACGACGCTTCTTTCTCAGTTTCATGGGCGCTACACGACACTCCCACTCAAAAGCGAGGGGGTGGCCCCCGCTCAAATGAGAGGGGGCTATGTGTCTGCCCCCACTCAAAAGCAAGGGGGTAGCCCCCTCCCAAATGAGAGGGACATTATAGTGGAAGGATATCAGGGGAACTTCGAAGATCAGGAGAAAGGCTACTCGCCGCCTGCCGGCAACGAGGGGCCGGCTCCGGCGAAAGAAACGTCTCCTCCTGTCCGGAGACGTGAGCGCCCAGTCGCCGCGTGCTTATCCGGGAAAGAAGACGCCTTCGGCGGGCTATCGCCGAACCCCCATTGCGCCCGCCCCCCTTTGGCGGCCCCGGATCAGGCCGGCAAGAGCGAGCCGGAGCTTGCCACAACAGAGGACATTGGCCGAACCTTGGCGCGGGACGCTGCGCGGCAATGGCCGAACGCTCCCATGTCATGGCCGGAGGAACAGCGCTTAGACGTGGCGCGCATGGTCGCGGCGCGATGGCCCCACATCAAGGCGACCCCGGCCTTGGCGCATCGGTTCGCCGAATGGCTGGTAGCGACGTGGCCTGATGAAGCCGAGGATTACCCGACCGCCGTCTATGTCGACCGGCATTGGCAACGGTTGCTGAAGGATTTCGCGGACCACCTAAGACAAGGCGGAACGTTCACACACACTAACTCGGAAGCGCAGGCCGCCCCCCATTACCCGATTACCGGCTCTGTCCGGGCTTGATGGGCTTGGGCCGTCCTTTGGACCGGAGACCCATGCGTCGAAGCCTTCTGGCGCTTTTTCACATCATCGGCGACCACCCGCAGGTGCTTCTCGATTAGGCAGAGCGCCGCGAGGACTCCGCAGATTATCGAGGCCACGGCAAACCCTATAATAGCTCCGAAGATAGCGCCGGCCTTTGGCAGGTAGACGTTCCCCAAGAACGCGAAGACTGCGACAATGATCAGCGCGATGAAAAGGTTGATGGTGGACAGCATGTTTACGAGCGCTCGACTCATTTCTTTCCCCTAAGTAATTCGACCCCGGTCATTGTGTGGCAGCAAGCGGCCTATCTAGCAACTGCCGGAAATTGGCTGTCTTTGGTAGGACAAAAACCGCATTGGTCCAGCTTCGCACAAATCTGCCACTAAGACATCTTGCACCCAGTTTCAAAATATTGCAGCCCAGAAGTTTAGGCATCACGCCAGTCACTCCGCCACTCGCTTTGCCAGTCTCGCCAGCGTTGACCGGGAGCATCCGGTTGCCGAAATGATGGTGTTCCAGCTTTGCCCGCCGATGAGCATGTTTTGGATCGCTTTGTTGCGTGTCTTGTCCTCTGGGCGGCCACGGTATTTGCCCTCGCCCTTAGCCTTTGCAATGCCCTGTGTCTGCCTACGGCGTCTGTCGTCAAAATCTTTCCGGGCAATCGCGGCGATCATGTCGAGCATCATGCTGTTGATTGCGTCCACCATCCGAGATGTGAACTCGTCGGCGTTCTCGGATGCCATGCCCCAAGATGTCGGGAGATCGAGGGCGACAACCTTAACGCGTCGATCTCTGATCTCGTCCTTCAGCATGTTCCAATCTGCGCTGTTCAGCCTGCTCAGCCGATCCACCTGTTCGATTAACAGAATGTCTCCGGGTTGGCAGTCCGAGAGCAGCCGAAAGAGTTCCGGCCGCGCCAGCGAAGCGCCACTTTCATTTTCCAAATAGGTAGCCGCGATTTGCAGACCACGCTCCTTGGCAAACGCAAGAAGATCGCCCTTGGCGCGGTTTGCGTCCTGCTCTTTGGTTGAGGCTCGGAGATATGCGCGTACGAACATTTTGCCCCCGGTTCGATATGATTGGTCCGATATTGCCCGGTACGATTAGGGTGGTCAAACGTTATTATCGAACCAGCCAAAAAGGCGGTCCGCTAAAGGCATACCCTAATGCGGCAGTTCGTCCGCTTTGCGTTTTTTTGGGCGTCATTCACCTCCTGCCCTGTGATGCCCGAAAGCCGACAGTTATTCATTTCGCTTCCATTACGTTTCGTTGCAGATGGCGACGACAGATATCTCATGCTATCCGATGCAGACGGGGGCGCGTTAAATGCAGAACAATCGTCGGCAATTTTACATCTTCGACCTTGAGTTGGCCGCTCGCAAAGCCGGTGCGACCGTTCCGACGATGAACGACATAGTGCCCGTCTTGCAGCAGATGCATACTACAGCGCGGATTTACAGCATCAGGAGTCAGACCGCGACGATGCTGATTGGGGACATTGACGTGGATGCGGCCCAACAGTTCGTCACATTGCTTATTCGACTGTCCGACACTAGCGCGCCGAATAGCGTCTATTCTGACCCGGCGTCCGGCCATTTCACCGAGCACGTAAAGACTGGCAGCGTCGGGTCCGACTACGGTTGCCATGTGTTGATTTCGACCGCCCCGGAGCAAGGCCTACCTAACATCTACACCTGCGCCATTGAACGCATCCCCGGTCTACCGTTCGACCTAACGCAGCGTCTTTTGTCGAAGCTGTTGAACTATGAGTTTCACGACAATCCTTTGTCGTTCTCCTACCCGCATCCGGCCGGCGGCTTGAACCAACAAGGCCAACCGAGAACCGACCGATGCTGCCCACACGTTGAATTGCGCGGCAGACCGTCCAACAGTCTTATCAACGACATAAACAACGGCAGCCTTTCCGGCATAACTTTGGTCAAAGCGGAAACCGTCACACCTATCGCTGGTGCGGCCTTCCTTACGAAGTCCAAGAGCGAACTAAAATTGGAAATTGACCACAATAACCTACCTGCAAATCTGTGGAATTCCCTAAAAAATGCGCTTCACCTAAATTCTACTGACTACGGCACAGCTAAAGTCACGTACAAAATTCCAAGTTCAACTAGAACAGTCACTGTAGAAATAGCCACAAGCACGGGTACGCCGTTGACAGATCTTTATGTGATGAACTTTGAACTAATCAATGTATTCCCTTTCTTGGCGCAATCGGCTAAGAATGTCGTGGCGCATTTGCGCGATGCGGCTGCGCCACATTTCCTTGCCAACCGGACGATTTAGTGTGCTTAAGCAGCTTCTATATGAATTAGGCCGGGGGTTCGCTTACCGTCGCATATCGCACGGTGAAATGCGAATTTACACGAGATGGCTTCCGCTGGCGCTAACGGCGATTGCCGTCGGCATTTACATCGTTTTGCCGGTGAAGCCTGCGCTAATCGGCGCGAACGGGCTGGCGTCCAGCCTGTTGACGCTCGTTTCGACGCTGCCCGGCTTTTATTTCGCTGGCCTTGCGGCGGTCGCTACGTTCGGCAACGCGACGATGGATTACGAGATGCCAGAGCCAGCCCCGGAAGTTGATATGCGTGTCGCCGGGCAGACAGCGACCATCAAACTGACGCGACGATTGTTCCTGTCCTATTTGTTTTCCTACCTTGTCGTCCTGTCGTTCGGACTATGCTTCGCTTTAGTGACAATCAACGCGTTGTCGGGTTCGATTGAAGCCCTGCACGCGGCTATCGTTTGCGGCACTGGCGAGGCTTGGCCTTGGTTCGCTTTCAAAGCCTTGATCGGTGTACCGTTGACCTTTGCATTCGCTTCGATGATCGTATCAACGCTTCACGGCGTGTTCTTTCTCACCGAGAAGATACACCAGCCGTAGCAAAGAACGCCGAAGGCTTCGAATTTTCATTCGTGCCGGTCCGGTCGCTAGACGGCGTGAAGGCGTCGCGCTAGCGCAATCTCGACATGCCAATACGCGCGGGCTTCCGTAACGGCGGTTTGAGTAGGCTCGTGACTCGACTACCGACCGTCAGCATGGCGATAGGGTCGTGGCGGGCAGTGCTAGCCACGCTGAACAGCGGAAATAGCGTTCGGAGGGAATGGACCTCTCCAGAAAACGTCAGCGATGTGAGCCCCATGTTGTGCAAATTTCCGATGTCCCATCGCTGGATGTCGCACTGTCAAAGCCTAAGAAATTCGGCGCTCAATTCACCCTGATGAATTTCAAGCCACCTCTTCGAACGCTCCCAATCTGACAGGATAAAAGCAAGGAACTCCCAGAACGCAGGTCCGTGCGAACGATGCCGGAGATGGACAAGTTCATGGGCAACGACATACTCCAGCACCTTCTTCGGCGCGAAAACCAGATGCCAGTTGATGAGGATGTTGCCCTCGGGGCCGCACGATCCCCAGCCGTTTGCGAAATCGGCGACGCGGATGGAACGAGGCTCAAGCCCGAACCGGGTCTTGTAGCCTGCGGCGATCTCCGTCACGTCACGCCGAACGCGCCGTTTTAGCCACAGCTTGAGTTCGCTTGCGACAAGTTTGTCGGCATGGTCACCTGCCCATGAGGGAAGATCGACTATGAAGCCGTTGCGGAACGTGAGTTCGATCCGGTCGCCATCGGTGCGTCGAACCGTCAGGCATATGCGGCGGCCCCGGAAGAGTATCTTCGAACCGGTCATGAAACGGGGCACGGCAAGGCGGCTAGCGGTGATCCGCTCCATCTCGCGCACAGTGTTTAACACCCACTGTCGCTTGCGCTCCAAGAAGCCTGCGATGTCGTCGTCTTCGTCGCTTGTGAGCGCAAGTACCTCGACATGGCCCGGCGTGATGGTGATGCGGCGCTCAGATGCCCCTGCCGAGCGTCGAAGCTCGTAGAAGATTTGTGTCTGACCTATCTGGAGCGTCGGCATCAGCCACCGCCCCCATAGGCATGGATGGCGAACTCTTCGACCTTCTCGCGGATCATCTTAGTCTCGCCGATGTCGTGCTCGGTCAGGATGCGCCGGACCTGCTGGCGCAAGGATCGCAGGTAGGCTTCCATATGCGCGAACGCGGGCTGGGTCGCGGCGGCGTTGCCATAGGCCGTTCCAATGGCGATGGCTGCCTCCTGCAAGGTCGCATGGCCCATCTCGGGCACAATAGCCTCCATGATGCGCAGGATCGAAAAGGCATTTGCATCCATGCCGAGTTCGGTGTGCGCGCCCTGTTCGGCCTGAATATCGCCGGTCAGGCCCTCGTAGTCGCGCAGGCCATCAGCGGCGGCAAGCTGGCCTTGCTCGAAGCGGCGGATGATCTCCAGCACTCGTTCGGAGAAGCTACCATATTGCGCCGGGTTCTTGTCCACCAGTTCGCGGGTGACGCGGCGAAGCTCGGCGGACTTGCGCACGAACGCCTCCTGCAAATCGCCCTCACCCTTGCCCTCGATGGCAAAGTCGTCAGCGAAATCGGGGTCGGTGATGTTCCGCAAGCGGATGGTCGTGGACAGGCCGGTGGCATGGACATGCTGTTCCAGCATATCCCTGATCTTGCCGGTATAGCTGCGATGATCGAGGCTTTCGTCCTTGGAGATGGCCTGTGTCGCCAGTCGCAGGAAGGTGGCGGCCCATTTCACCTCGGCGGTAAAGTCTAGGATCGCCGGGTCTGGCGACAGGTCGCCATAGACCTTGATGAAGGTGCGAGTGAGGCGCTGGAGGTCGAACCAGTCATCCTCCTGTCCGCCAGCAACTATCTTTGCCGCCGCGAAGGCAGCGGCCTTCTCGTCCATACCGTCCAGTTTCATCGCCCGCTTTTGAGCGCGGTAACGTGCGTGGGCCTCCTTCAAGTCATTCCGCAGGATGGCGATGTCACGCATGGCATTCTCGACATCCTCGGAGCGGTAGGACTTCAGCGCCTCGTCCAGATGGTTGGTGATGCCGATATAATCGACAATCCGGCCATTGGGCTTTTCGATGGTGCCGCCATCGGCATCGGTAAACGCCTCGGTCCGGTTGGTCCGGGCGATGGCTTGGAGAAGGTTGTGCTCCTTCAGCGGCTTGTCGAGATACATTACATGCTCGATGGGCGCATCGAACCCGGTCAGCAGCTTGTCGCACACGATCAGGAAGCTCGGTTCTTGCCCCCGAACCTTAAACCGCTTTTTCACATCCTTCTCGGTGATGTCGTCGAGGTAGTGGGCCTCCAGCCCGGAACGCAACGCGGCGACCTCCGGCTTTTCACTGGGTTTGTTGTCCTCCTGCGACTTGGAGTAGATGCAGGCGATCATGGCGTCGGCCTCGACCTGTGCCTCGTCGGCTTCCACACTCCCGCGCACCAGATCGGCGGCTATGACAGCGGATAGCGCAGCGCGGTAGAGGATCACCGCCTCGCGATCTACGGCCACGACTTGCGCCTTGTAGCCATCCGGCTGGCAGACGGCCTTGAAATGCTCCCAGATGTCCATCGCGATCAGGCGTACGCGCTCCGGGTGCTTGGCTATGGTGGCGAGGGTCAGCCCCTTGCGCTTTAGTTCCTCGCGCTTGTCGTCGGGCAGGTCCACGAACCATCGGTCGAACAATATGTCGATTTCGCTCTCGTTGATCGCCCAATCGGTTTTTCGGCCTTCATAGAGGATCGGCACCGTCGCACCGTCGCGCACCGCGTCATCGATCCCGTATTTGTCGAGGTAACCTTCGCCCACAATGCTGAACCGGGCATAGGTGTCCTTGTTGGTCGATTTGATCGGTGTACCGGTGAAGCCATAGAAATGGGCATCCGGCAGGGTCGCCTGTAAGAACGCGCCCAAGTCCTTTTCCTGCGTGCGGTGGCACTCGTCCACCAGCACGATCCAGTTCGCCGAGTTGAGGATCGGCTCTTTCGATCCCGCGAACTTGAAGATGGTGGAAAGCAGGATTTGCCCGTTGCCACTCCGGCTCACCGCATCGCGCAGGGCGGCGACCGATCCGCACTGCACAGGGTTGGGCAGGCCGCAGGCAACGAAGGTTTTGCTGATCTGGTCGTCGAGGTCGATCCGGTCGGTCAGCACAAGGAGGTTGGGATTGGCGAGGCTGGGTGCATCCAGCGTCAGATGGGTTTTCAGCTTGAGGGCGAGGAACACCATCGTCAGGCTCTTGCCGCTGCCCTGTGTGTGCCAGATCAGCCCCTTGCGGCGCTCTCCGGCCGCAACGCGCTCCACCGCCTTGTTAACGGCGCGGAACTGCTGATAGCGAGCGATCTTCTTGATCTTGCCGCCCGTCTCGGGGTCGGTCTCGAACACGATGAAATGGGCGAGCAGGTCGAGCAGGCGGGACGGCTCGCACAGGCACCACAGGTCTTTAGCAAGCGTGTCGGGAAACTCGTCGAGGCTGCGCGGCCACGCATCGGGCCACGGTGCATAGAACTGCGCCTTGGCACCCGTTGCGCCATATTCGGTGCGCATCCCGTCGGTGATGATGTTGAAGGCGTTGGGATAGAACAGCCGGGGAATGTCCCGCTCATATTGCCTGATCTGCTCATGTGCCTCGTCGCCAGTGGCGGTGCCTTTCAGGGGGCATTTGGCTTCAATCACCACCAGCGGGATGCCGTTCACGAGCAGCACGATGTCGGGAATGCGCGGGCGCTGGGCGGCAACGCGGAACTGGCGGACGGCATGGAAAACATTGCGGCCCCGCTGCTTGAAGTCGATCAGCTTGATCGGGCTATCGCGGTTCTCACCGGACAGGCGGCGGGAATAGCCGCCGCGCAGCTTGCGCTGCCACTCCTCATTATCGGACAGGGTGGCAAGGTCGTTGTAGATCGCTTCGGCATCTTCCGCGCCAATGCCGTTTAGGTCGCGCAGCGCCTCGATTAGCACGGACTTGAGAATGACGCGGTTTTCTTCCTGCCGCATCGCCAAGGCGGTAGCCGGGGACAGCGCCTGCCAGCCCAGCGCCGCCAACACGTCCATGGTGGGTTTCTCGGCGAGGCGGTATTCGCTCATGCAGACACCCGGACGCGACCAGAGAGGAGGTCAGACATCAGCGCTGCTTTCAGCCGTTCAGCATTATGCAGATCGGCTTCGCCAATCTCGATGGCGTCCTGCAAAGCTGCCATCTCGTTGGCAAAGTCCTTCTGATCGGCCAGCGACGGCAATCGCATCTCCAGCCCAAGGACGATCTTTTGCGAGATATTGGTCTGTGAAGCGGCCATGCCCGATTTGGAGCGGATCAACTCGGCCTGCACATGGTCGCTAGACAGCAGTTCCGCGATTGCCAAAGGCACTGCTTTTTCAGGGGAGGCACGCAACCTGATGATTTTGTCGGACAACATGCGTCGCCCGGCTGTTTCCCGAACAATAGCAACGACGCCTGTGCGTTCGGCTGGACCTGCTCGGGTGATCAAAATGTCATCGGCAGTCACCTCTAGGTGAGGGCGCGGCCCGAGATGGGCGGGAAGCCTCTTATTCTCGGTATCGTCGTATCCTTCCCAAACCACAGAACTGGTTTTCAGGATGGACCATTGACCGTCATTCGCTGGCTCACTCTCGCAGTCCGGGCTCCATCCCGCGTCAATCGAGACCAACACACTTCGTAATGCAGTAGGTGCACAATCCTGAAACCGCATAACGGCAGCTTCTCGACACGTCCGTTTGAACTGCTTGGTGGCTGCCAGCGTAGCTTGCTTGGCGGCAATCGCCTCATCCACCGATTGCAGCACCTCGACGATCCGACGCTGCTCGTCGAGCGGTGGGAACACCACGTCGACGGCATGAACATCATTGCGGTTGAGTGTCGGAACACCGGTCCCCGACTGATGATCTTTGAGGGGGAAGTTCTGGAGGAAATAGTAGACGAACTTCGGATCGGCACCCTTGAAGTCACGCAGATACAAAGTTGTATTGAGCGGCCAGTAAGCCCCTTCAACGTAGCTAACGTTCCCAATGGTGCCAGAGCGGCCCGTGATGACACCGGGGCCGGGAAAAGGCGATTGGTCGTGTGACCCAACTGCACCGTTCGAGGCGATGACAGGGACCGGCCCCGGACTACGGTCCTGAACGGGGAGGTCGTGGCCCCTTTGGAGTTGGAAAAAGTTCAGGACAGGTCCTGATGCCCAACCTTCCGGCACATCAATCGACATAACCAAGCCTCTTGAGGTGCCCGAACAACACGGCTTCCGCCTTGTTGCGCTTGGCGATCAGGTCTTCCAGCTTGGCGGCCTCCGCCGCGACATTCACCGCCTCGGCATCCGCGCCGGTCTGCACATAACGGGTGATATTGAGGTTGTGGCCGTTGGCGGCGATCTCCTCGACCGGGACAACGCGGGCAAGTTTCTCGATGTCGGCAAAGCCGTGGACGGCATCGGACAACGTGCGAACGTGATTGTCGGTCAGGAAGTTCTGCGCCTTGCCCGGCTGGTAGGTGCCATCGCCGTTGACGATCAGCACCTTGCTCTTGCGCTCGGCGGGTTTGTTCTTGCGGCACACCAGCACGGCGGCAGGGATGCCCGCTCCGTAGAAAAGGTTTGGGGCAAGGCCCACGACCGCCTCGATCACATCGGCATCCAGCATGGTCCGCCTGATCCGCCCCTCGGCCCCGCCTCGAAACAGGACGCCATGCGGCACCACCACGGCCAACATACCGTCGTCCTTCAGACTGGCGAGCATGTGCTGGACGAAGGCGAGGTCGCCATAGCCCTTGGGCGGGCAACCATAGGCATCGCGCCCGAACGGATCGCCGTTCTGCCAGACATCATGGCCCCAAACCTTTTCCGAGAATGGCGGGTTGGCCAGCACTCGGTCATAAGCCCCGATGCCCTCCACGAACTCGCGAGCCTTGGGGTCGTATCGCTTAGGAGACAGGATCGTGTCGCCCTTGGCGATGAAGGCGTCGTCCACATTGTGCAGGAACAGGTTGATCTCAGCGATACCCCATGTGGCAAAGTTCTTTTCCTGCCCGTAGAGCGACAGGGTCCGGGCATCCTCGCCCCGGTCTTTCAGATACTGCACCGCCTCCAGCAACATGCCGCCAGAACCACAGGTAGGGTCGTAGATCGACATGCCGGGGCGCGGATCTAGTATCTCGACCATAAGCCGTACGATAGGGCGCGGCGTGTAGAACTCACCACCCTTCTTGCCCGCGCCTTCGGCGAACATCTTGATGAGATAGAGATAGGCATCGCCGAGCATGTCGGCGGGAACATCGGCGTTGCGCAGCCGCTGCTTCTCGAAATGGGAGAGCAGCTTTTCAAGCAGGGCGTCGGAGAAGCGATCCTGATTAGCGAAGTCCACAGACCCGAATACGCCGCGTAGCCGCAAGTTGGCATCTTCGATGGCCGCCAGCGCGTTATTGAGCCGCTGGCCGATCTGCGTGGCGTGCTTGCGCACTGCGTCCCAGCGATGTTCGGCCGGAATATGGAAGCGGTGCTCGTCGGGATCAGCGGCTTCCTCTCGGTCGTCGGTCTCGGCCAGCAGTGCCTCGAACTCCTCGTCCCACACGTCACATAGGCGTTTATAGAAGAGCAGGCCGAAGATATATTGCTTGTAATCCCCGGCATCGACCGTGCCGCGTAGAATGTCTGCCGCGCCCCAAAGGCGTCGTTCAAGTTCGGCTTGCGTCAGTTTCGCCATTTGTCTTCTCCACACGACCACCAATGCAACATGTCGAACCGCCTTGGCTAGTGTCAGCGGCGCGCAAAAGGGCTGTCACAGGCCGAGGTCGCGAAGGCCCTCGGTCGCGCTGCGCAGGTCCTCGAAAGGCACGAGCGCGTCGACGCCAAGGCATCGTCCGGGCTGGAGAATATATTCCTAACCTTGTCGTTCTTAGAAGCCACAGACTATTTGCCAACCGACTGCAGGGTCGGAGATAGGGCGTGGCGGCCCGTGCTAGCCCGCTGGCGTCCGCAGAACCCCTCCGAAGGATAAGGGGCTCCCCTGAAAACGTCGGCAATCTGATCCCCGTGGACGGCACGCAACGTCGCGGCCAAATCTACCGGTCGCGCGTCGAGCTTACAAAACCATTCATCGCCACTTAGGACGTAATTATCCCTGATGCGGTTCCACGTATCCGGCTGCCGGAACCGACGATGCAGGGCCATGTGAATTGGCTGGCTGATCGCATATGGCGACCATGGAGCATAGTAGTCCTCGCAGTGATACTGGACGTTGCCCGCTGCACCGGAGATTGAGCATCGCTCAGGCTTTGCTAGCCAGCCGTTAGCGATGAAGTGGTGTATGAGTTGCCATCCGCGAACTCGCTCCTCGTGGGTGAAGCCGTTGTAGTCAGGCATTCGTGGCCACTTCCATTCCGGCAGGCGAGCGGGTTCGATGAGGGTCATAGGTTTTTGCAACCGGGTTCAAAATCTGGTCTGTTGACAGCGACGGGTTTTCGCTAATCAATCGGCTATACAAAACGCAATAAGATAGGTAAATAGCTGATTTAACTGACTAATATTCACGATATGGCTCTGCGATGCCGTCATCAACGCAGTCCTGCCGAGATGGCCGATGCTTAAACGGATGCCATGAGGGAGATTGAAGCACTGTGACCCTAGACGATCTCGATAAGATTTTGCGTGAACTTGAAGCCGGCAAGGGTGCCCGCGTGCCGTACGATGTCTACGAACTGTTGTTCCCGCCCGGCGAACCTGATGATGGAGCGCGCGGCCGTGCTCACACCTTTGCTCGGGAGCGCAACGTTAAGATCGACAATCGACCGGACGACAACGCAGTTTGGTTTTACAAAGATGCCTAGAATGGGACCACCGGGCCGACCCTGATCTAGGAGCGGCAGGTTGCTCTACGTTTTGCTAACATTTTGCTCGCCGCAACCACGCTAACTATTTGATTTCATTAGAGAGTAC
This sequence comes from Mesorhizobium sp. LNHC232B00, assembly GCF_000502435.1. Classification (NCBI taxonomy): domain Bacteria; kingdom Pseudomonadati; phylum Pseudomonadota; class Alphaproteobacteria; order Hyphomicrobiales; family Phyllobacteriaceae; genus Mesorhizobium; species Mesorhizobium sp. LNHC232B00. Next base: position 112 of record NZ_AYWP01000038.1, on the reverse strand, counting down.
TGCTGAACTGGCGGCCGCTCTCTCCGCCAACCATCGTTGGGTCCGTTCCGGACACATAGGTTACGGTTTATACCGGAGACATGGGTAACACTTTTGGCCCGAAAGGGTTTTG
>NZ_AYWP01000037.1:0-45713 GCF_000502435.1 Mesorhizobium sp. LNHC232B00 | reverse complement strand
GATCCGGTCATGACCCGGGTCACCCGTCAGCCCGATCATGCATGATTCGAGAGACACAAGGGGTGCTCCAGGGAATGCCAACGTCTCACTCCGCTGGAACACCCCTCATCCGTCTCGGCGCTGTCGCGCCGATCCACCTTCTCCCGCAAGGGGAGAAGGAAGAACTCCAGCCCACGATCACAAACCGGTGAGCGCTGTAAGCGGCAAGGTATTGGCGGCGTGGGTCGGCATGGTCTAACGTGCCAGTATCTCGGCTCTTGGAGCAGAACGCGATGTCAGGCCCCGTGCTGCGTGTGTCCATTTTGCGTTGCGATGCCACGAAGTTCGCGCTGTTGCGAGGGATGATGCTGGACGACGAGGCAGCGCTGCGGCCCGGCATCGAGGCCATGCCCGGGCTGCTGGACTTTTACGCTGGCGCCGACGAAGCGACATCGTCGCTGATCAACACCAGTGTGTGGGACACGCTGGAGCATGCCAGGCAACTCGATACCTTCCAGCCCATGCTGGATGCAGGAAAACGATTTGTAGCGGAAGGCGCAACGTTCGAGCCGCCGATCATGCACTACACGCCGCTGTGGCGTTTTGGGCAGTTAGCATAAGCCTGAGTAATGGCTCCCTCTTCCTTCTCCCCTTGCGGGAGAAGGTGGCCTCGCGTAGCGAGGTCGGATGANATAAGCCTGAGTAATGGCTCCCTCTTCCTTCTCCCCTTGCGGGAGAAGGTGGCCTCGCGTAGCGAGGTCGGATGAGGGGTGCCCCAGGGAACGCCAACGTCTCATTCCGCTGGAACACCCCTCAACCGTCTCGGCGCTGTCGCGCCGATCCACCTTCTCCCGCAAGGGGAGAAGGGAAGAACTCCAGCTCCGATCACAAACCGGTGAGCGCTGTAACGAAACGGCGGAGGACGGCGAAGTGGGGATATCGGCGGCGCATCGCAGCGCCGTCCCCACGGAGCAAAGTCGATGCCGAGATCATCAGCCGGAAGGTTCGCCCTGTTGTCCAGCCTGGGCGCGCTTGCGCTCGCGGCTAGCCTCGGTGCGGCGGCCGCGCAGCCGCTCACCGTGGTCGAGCTGTTCACCAGCCAGGGCTGTTCCTCCTGCCCGCCGGCCAACGCCAACCTCATCAAGGTCAAGGACCAGCCCGGCGTGCTGGCGCTGTCCTTCAACGTCACCTACTGGGACTATCTCGGCTGGAAGGACACTTTCGGCAGGCAAGAATTCACCCAGCGCCAGGTCCGCTACGAGCCAGCGCTCGGTCGCGACGGGCCGTTCACGCCGCAAGTGGTGGTCAATGGCCATGCCGATGGCGTCGGCGCCGCGTCCGGCGAAATCCAGCGCCTGATCTCCAGCACCGGCCACACCAAGGGCCCGTCGCTGTCGCTTGATGGCGGCAAGGCGGTGATCGGCGCCGGTTCGGTGCCGGGCGGCAAGGCCGATGTCTGGCTGGTGCGCTACACCAAGGGCGTCGTCGAGGTGCCGGTGGCGCGCGGCGAAAACACCGGCCGCACGCTGCCCCACGCCAATGTCGTGCATGCGCTGACTAAGCTCGGCAGCTGGACCGGTGACGCCACCGCGCTCGATCTGCCGGCGGCTTCGGGCGGCTTGAGCACCGCCGTGCTGGTGCAGTCGCCGGGCGGGCCGATCCTGGCCGCGGCGACCAATTAGAGTTCACCGGAGCGAAGATCACGCTCCCGCAGAATTTGCGCAACGCCGCACGAGCGGCGCCGCAAGACCCCGGCCGCCAAAGCGCGAGCCCACCCAAGGAGACCACCATGACCGTTCTTTCCCGCCTGACGCTGCCGGCGCTCGCTCTCGCTCTGTGCTCGACGGCGCTGCTGGCCGGCGGCATCGCCCGCGCCGACGACGCCACCAACGCGATGAAGCCGGCAGCCAATGCGATGAAGCCCGCGGCCGACGCCATGAAGCCGGCAACCGATGCGATGAAGCCGGCCGATCCGATGGCCACCAACGCCATGAAGCCCGCCGACAACGCCATGAAGCCGGCGGCGGACGCCATGAAACCCGCTGCCGACGCGATGAAGCCGGCGGCGGATGCCATGGCTCCGGCCAACTGAACATTGGCCGTGGCCGCTGTCCCTGGCGGGCTCCCTGTCCAGCCGGGGACAGTCCCTGGAGTTCTCGTAAAGTGCATGTCCGGCAAGTGCATGGCGCACATGAATGTGAGCCCATTTCGCAACTCACGGATCGCGCCGTCTTATCTGATCCAATAGACTGGTCCCAATGCAAGCCATAAGGAGTGCAACCATGATCACTACCAAGAACCGTTCGATCGGCTTTGCCAGGGGTGCGCTGGCAGCCCTCGCGCTCGCCGCGGCGGGCGCGACCTTCTGGCTGACGCCGGCCGTCTCGGCGGAGGACGCCGTGGTGATCCCGCCGCCCGCGATGGACGAAAAGGCCGCAGGCGGCAGCGAAAAGGCAATCTTCGCCGGCGGCTGCTTCTGGGGCGTGCAGGGCGTGTTCCAGCACGTCAAGGGCGTCAGCATGGCCGTTTCCGGCTACACTGGCGGCGCCAAGGACGACGCCGTCTACGAGACGGTCGGCTCCGGCCGCACCGGCCACGCCGAATCCGTCGAGATCACCTACGACCCGTCGAAGGTCACTTACGGCCAGCTGCTGCAGGTCTATTTCTCGGTCGCCCACAACCCGACGCAGCTCAACTACCAGGGTCCGGATTCCGGCACCCAGTACCGCTCGACGATCTTCGCCGAAAACGATGCGCAAAAGAAGATCGCGCAGAGCTACATCGCCCAGCTCGACCAGGCCAAGCTGTATCCCAAGCCCATCGTCACCACGATCGAGACCGGCAAGACCTTCTACCCGGCCGAGAACTATCACCAGGACTTCCTGACGCTGAACCCGACCTATCCCTATATCGCCTACAACGATCTGCCCAAGGTGGCGAACCTGAAGGCGCTGTTTCCCAATCTCTACAGCGAGAAGCCGGTGCTGGTGCAGGCGGCCAGCAACTAAGGCATCCAGCGGTTTGCAGGAAACAGGTGAAAATTTGCGCGGGGAGCTAACACTCCCCGCGCCCTCGGGACCAATCGGTATGCCACCCGCCCCCAGCCCAGTATATGGGCTGACGCCGATCGGTCCTTGGCCTGGCGCGGGCACGCTTGGGATCGTCCCACACCAGGGCTGAAGCAATTCCAGGAAAAGCGTCAGACAAGCGATGGAGCCGGGCGCGATGCCGGCATCCGGTTCAGTCGCTCATCGTCACCGCGTCGCACGACACGTTCGGGTTCATGTCGGCGAAGGTGCCGGTCGGGTTCTTCTTCCACGCCCAGACATGCAGCTCGTAGAACGGTCCAAGGCCATAGCGGTTGGGCGCGCTGTTGAAGTTGAACAGCTGGCCTTCGAGCGAGGCCGGCCCTTTCGAGGTGATGTATTCCACCGCCACCAGCTTCAGCTTGCCGTCCGCCATCGGCTCGTACATCACGGCCTCGGGCTTTGCCAGATCGACGGCATCGTCCTTCAGGTAGGCCGCGTTGACATAATGGATGCCCATGGCGCCGCCGGTGATGCCGCTGGCGCAAGGGATCGGCGCATAGCCTTCCGCGGTGGCCATCGCGACGTTCTCGAAACGGCTGTTGGCTTTGCGCACCTTCTCGTCCAGCGCGCCGCTGTCATGGGCGCTGGCCGCCGTGGCTGCGATCGACAGGACCGACAGGTTGATGAGGTGCTTGGTCCACAGATGGATGTTCATTGTCTCTCCATTCATTATTGAGGGTGCACCAGGAGCGGCCTGCCGCCCCCGCTGCGAAGTCGGATCTGGACTGGATCAGCGGTTCGACCGGGTGAAGTCCCAGTATTGCGGCAGCTGCTCCACGAGCTCCGGCAGGCCGATGTCGCGCCTCAGATAGTCGCCCTGCGGAGGCAAGCGGCGCCGGCGCGGGCGCAATGGTGGCAACAGCAACGAGGCGACCCGCCGGAGAACGCGGCCCAGTAATGGGTCGCGTCCGACCGGCCTCGAGGCCGCCCACACCTCGCTGGACGCGTGGTCAGGCAAGCCGCCATAACCGCGAAGGGCAGTTGGATGCTCATTGTCGGCATCAACGGTAAAAGTAAGGGTCAAGAACCCGCACCTCCGTGATCTTGTCGACCGGCAGCATGTTCTTCTGGGCGGTGGCGCGGATCGCCTCCGGGGAGGGCGCGTCATAGACGCAGAAACTCTGCTTCTTGTCGGCCGAAACGAAAGACTGCACCCAGGTGACGCCCTTCTCGGCGTTGCGCATGATGACGCCGCCCATCGCATCGGCGCCGGCTTCATTCATCGGCACGTTGAGACCATCCGGAAAAGTACGTTCAACAACATAGCGAGGCATATCGGGTTTCCCTTTTTCATGGATTTGACACTCGGTTTCGAGCGCTGGGGCCTTTGACCACGCTCGCCAAACCCGCGCATCGGAACCATTCCCCATATTTGCCGGGACGATTCCCCATGTTTGCAACGTTGGTTGTCCGGAGCCACACAGCGGATACCGAACCCACCTATAGTGGCGGCTGAACGCGACACGACGGCAAATCAGGCCACAATCGAGCGGATGATGATGCTTCTGGAACGGCAGACACAGCTGGAGCACCTGGACGGCCTGTTGGCGGAAGCCATGCGCGGCCACGGCCACGTAGCGGCCTTGTCGGGCGAGGCGGGCGCCGGCAAATCGGCGCTTGTCGAGGCCTTCATCGCCGAAGCCGGCGAGCGGGCGCGCATCTTGCGCTCCGCGTGCGAGGACCTGTCGATCCCCGATCCGCTTGGCCCGCTCTACGATCTGGCGCGCGAGGCGCAATGGCCGCTGCCGCAGGCGATCGATGCCCGGCAGGGCCAAAGACTGCCCCTGTTTTCCGACGCCCTCGCAGTGTTCGAGAGCAAGGGCCGGCCAACATTGCTGGTGATCGAGGACCTGCACTGGGCCGACGACGCGACCCTCGATTTCATCAGGTTCCTCGGCCGGCGGATTGCCAACACCCATATCCTGCTGCTCCTGACGGCGCGCACCGACCGCAGCGAAGGCCAGATGCGCGTACGCCGGGCGCTGGGCGAAATTCCGGCGGGTAGCATTACCCGCATCGAGGTGCCGCTGCTGAGCGAGGCGGCGGTGCGGTCCCTGGCCGCGAGCGCCGGGCGCGATGGCGAGGCCATCTACCGGGCCACCGCCGGCAACGCTTTTTTCGTCACCGAGCTTTTGTGCGCCGACAACGAGACGATGCCGCCCGCCAGTGTGCGCGACGCCGTGCTGGCGCGCGCCGAGCGGCTGTCCGCCGGCGCGCGTTCGATGCTGGATGCGGTGTCGGTGTTTCCGCGCCGTGCCGACGCCTGGGCCTTGCAGGGCCTGTGCGGCGTCGCCAGCGCCGGCCAGCTGGCCGAATGCGTGTCGAACGGGCTGCTGGACGATCTGGGCGATGCCTATGCTTTCCGCCATGAGATCGCCCGCCGCGCCATCGNGTGTCGAACGGGCTGCTGGACGATCTGGGCGATGCCTATGCTTTCCGCCATGAGATCGCCCGCCGCGCCATCGAGATGACGCTGACGACCAGCCACAGGCGGCAGTTCAACCAGCGGGCTCTGTCGGCGCTGCTCGAAAGGGGAGACATCGCCACCGCGCGTCTGGTGCATCACGCGGTCGAGGCCAGCAATTTCGAGGTGGTGCGGGAGTTGGCGCCGCTCGCGGCGCGCGAGGCATCAAGGGTTGGCGCCCATCGCGACGCCGCCGGCTACTATGAAGTTGCCCTGCGCCAGGCGGACGGCCTGCCCGCCGAAGAGCGTGCCGCGCTTTATGAGCAATATGCCTTCGAATGCCACTTGATCGGCCGCATCGACGACGCCATCGCGGCGCAGGAACACGCGCGCAAGCTGCAGCGGGATCTGGGCAAATTGCTGAAGGAAGGCAATAGCCTCAGGTGCCTGTCGCGCTTCGCCTATCTGCTCGGGGATCGAAAGAGCGCGGATTTGTTGGGCGCCCAGGCCGTCGCGTTGCTGGAGACCGCGCCCGCCGGCCCGGAACTGGCGATGGCCTATTCCAATCTCTCGCAGCTGGCGATGCTGTCCGAAAGGCTCGACGTGGCATTGTCGCTGGGAGACAAGGCGATCAAGCTGGCCGGGCTGCTGGACCGGCCCGACATCTTCTGCCACGCGCTCAACAATGTCGGATCCGCCGAGCAATGGCTGGATCTGGCCAGCGGCCGTCAGCGCCTTGCCCAGAGCCTCGAAATCGCCATCGAGCAGAATTTTCAGGAGCACGCGGCGCGCGCCTTCACCAACAGCGCCTGTGTCGAGATGAACCAGCTCGGCTACGGCGAAGCGCGATCCCTGCTAGAGCGCGGCATCAACTACTGCGTCGAAAACGACCTCGTCACCTGGCGCGATTACATGCGCGGCGTGCTGGCCCAGCTGCGGCTGCGTCAGGGACAATGGGATTTGGCGGAGGCCGAGGCGCTCGACCTGCTTGCCAATGACCAGGCGACGGCTCTTGTGCGCTATCCCGCCGTGGTGGCGCTGGCCAGGCTGCGGGTCCGGCGCGGCGACCCCGGCACCGCGCCGCTCTTCGAGGAGATGATGCGCTTCCTGGAAAGGGGCGGGGAACTGCAAAGGCTGGCGCCCTATGCGTTGCTGATGGCCGAGCGGGCATGGCTCGGGCAAGCCGACACGGACGAGGCGCTGGACCTGATCGACGCTGCCGAGAGTCTGTCGCCGACGCGGGCCATATTCGCCGAACTGGCCTGCTGGCGGCAGGTGCTGGCGCCGGATTGCGACCCCGGCGACACCACGGGCATGGCCGAACCCTACCGGATGCTGCTGGGCGGCGACTGGCGGGGGGCGGCTGATGTGTGGGCCGGAATGGGCGCTTCCTTCGAGCGCGGGCTCGCGCTGATGCAGGGCGACGAGCCGGCGCAGCGGTCGGCGTTGGAGATTTTCGAGCGCCTCGGCGCCGGGGCGGTGGCACACAAGGTGCGCGAGATCATGCGGCGCAACGGCGTCAACAACATCGCGCGCGGCCCGCGCCAGACCACGCGCGCCAACAGCGCCGGCCTGACGCAGCGCCAGATGGAAGTGCTGCAACTGATCGAGCGCGGCCTCTCCAACAAGCGGATTGCCGAGCACCTCGCCATTTCGCCGAAGACGGTCGATCACCATGTCTCGGCGGTTCTGGGAAAACTGGACGCCATTTCCCGTGGCGAGGCGACGGCGGCGGCACGCGATTCCGGACTGATCTGAAACTCCGGCAACCGGCGCCGGTGCGTCAGTCGTAGGTCAGGTCCGTCGCCTTGCCGCCGAACACGCGGTAGGCATAGAAGGAATAGAAGATGATGATCGGCAGCACCACCACGGTGCCGGCCAGGATGATGGCCAGGCTTTCCGGCGCCGAGGCCGCCTGCCAGATGGTCAGTTTGTCGGGCACCACGAACGGATAGAACGACCAGGCAAGGCCGGCAAAGCCGAGCATGAAGATCGCGGCCAAGGTCAGGAACGGCGTCAGCGCATGGCGGTCGTCGGGCTTCGGCAGATGGAAGGTCTGCCGCCACAGCCACAGGAACAGCAGCGCCGACAGGATAGGCAGCGGCGAGAGATACAGCATCTGCGGCCAGACGAACCATTTGTCGAAGATGCGCGGGCTGGCAAACGGCGTCGCCAGCGACACCGCCACCATGCCGAGCGCGGTCAGCACCAGTGCGGTGCGCAGCCAGCGCACCGCCTTCTTCTGCAACTCGCCTTCGGTCTTGTAGATCACCCAGGCCGCGCCCATCGCCGCGTAGGCGGCGGCCAGGCAGAAAGCCACCAGCACGCCGAACGCCATGCCGCCCAGGCCGACATCGAGGCCGAGCACATACACGCCAAGCATATAACCTTGCGCCAGGGAGGCGATGATGGATCCCAGGAAGAAAATACGATTCCAGCGGTGCTTGCGCTCCGTCGGCACCTTGGCGCGGAAATCGAAGGCGACGCCGCGCAGGATCAGCCCGACCAGAAGCACGAACACCGGGATGTAGAGCGCGGTCAGGATGACGCCATGCGCCATCGGGAAGGCGACCAGCAGCAGGCCGACGGCCAGCACAAGCCAGGTCTCGTTGGCGTCCCAGAACGGACCGATCGCGGCGATCATCGTGTCCTGCTCGGCATCCTCGGCGGCTGCGAACAGGATGCCGATGCCGAGATCGAAACCGTCGAGGATGACGTAGATCAGGATGGCGAGGCCCATCAGGCCGGCGAAGATGAGGGGAAGCAGGGTTGGCCAGTCGTAGGTCATTTTCTCACTCCCCCGCCGCCGGCTGCGACATCGGTGCGTTGAGCACGCCCGGCAGCGGCGATCTATCGCCGTCCTTCGCCGCCTTCAGCGCCAGATGCACCAGCACGCCGAGATAGGCGATCAGCAAAAGCACGTAGAGAATGAGATAGATGGCGAGCGTCAGCGCGACATGGCTGCCGGCGACCGGACCGACGGCATCGGCGGTCTTCAGCACGCCCGTCACCAGCCAGGGCTGGCGGCCGATCTCGGTGGTGTACCAGCCGGCCAGCGTCGCCAGCCAGCCCGACAGCGCCATCGGCACCATCAGCAAGGCGAGCGGTTTCGGCAGGCTGTGGCGGCGCTTGAGGAAGAAGGCGGCCGACCACGAGACGACAAGCATCAGCAGGCCGGTGCCGACCATGATGCGGAAGCTCCAGAAGATCGGAAAGACCGGCGGATGATTGCCGGGATAGTCGTTCAGCCCCGGCACCACGCCGCTGGTCGAGTGCCGCAAGATCAGACTCGCCCCATCCGGAATCGTGATCTCGAACTTGTTCTCCTTTGCCGCCTCGTCGGGGAGTGCGAACAGGACCAGCGGCACGTTGGGCCCGGTGTTCCAGTTGGCCTCCATCGCGGCGATCTTCTGCGGCTGGTGTTCCAGCGTGTTCAGCCCATGCTGGTCGCCGGCAAGGATCTGGATCGGGATCAGGATCGCGGCGGTGAAGACGCCGGTGCGCAGCGCCTTCCACATCGATTCCGAACGGTCGCCATAGAGGTAGCGCAGCGCCGAAAGGCCGGCGATCAGGAACGACACCGTCAGGCCCGACGCCAGCAGCATGTGCACCAGCCGGTAGGGCATCGACGGATTGAAGACAATCGCCCACCAGTCGACGGCGTGTGCCTTGCCGTCGATCATCTCGAAGCCGGTCGGCGTCTGCATCCAGGAATTGAGCGCGATGATCCAGAAGGCGGAGACGGTGGTGCCGCCGGCCACCAGCACCGTCGCCAGCGTGTGGATGCGGTTCGACACCCGGCGGAAGCCGAACAGCATGATGCCGAGGAAGGCCGCCTCCAGGAAGAAGGCGGTGAGGATTTCGTAAGCCAGCAGCGGCCCGGCGATGTTGCCCACCGTTTCCATGTAGCCCGGCCAGTTGGTGCCGAACTGGAAGCTCATGGTGACGCCCGAGACCACGCCCATGGCGAAGGACAGCGCGAACACCTTCACCCAGGTGAAATAGGCCCGCATCCAGGCGGAATCATTGGTCGCGTTGTAGCGCAGCTTGAAGAACAGCAGCACCCAGCCAAGCGCAATGGTGATCGCGGGAAACAATATGTGGAACGAAATATTCGCGCCGAACTGCATGCGCGACAGTATGAGCGGGTCCATGGCAGGCTCCGGCTGCTTCCAATATTCGCGAAAGATAGGCCCGTCTCGCCGGTCGGTCAAAGCGGCTTCCCGCCGCGAGGCGGAACGCCGCAGCGCCCCGCCAATATGACGCATGCGGCTCTACGCCGTCGTTTCGGGTACCTCGCCAAGCGCGTCCGCGAACTTGCGCATCTTCAGACTGATCACGGCTTCGCGCACACGCCGATCGGCGGCGCTTGGCAGGCTGGCGGCTGACGACAAATTCTACGTCAAGGACAGCCAGCGAGCGTTGGACCGGAAGCTCTTTTCGCACGAATAGGCACTATCCAGAAGCAAACACTGCTGGTCCGCCCGGGGCCGGCGCTTTTTTTGCCATGCATGTCGCCCGGAATGGCATGGCTTTGTCCAGAATTGTCAGGAGCGGCATTGACTTCCGGCCCTGCGCACCGACATTCAGCGCAACAAAAATCTCTTTCAAGCAGCCTTTTTCACTCATGCCCTCCATCCTGACCATTTCCGGGGTCTCCAAGACCTACGCCACCGGCTTCACAGCGCTCAAGGAAGTCAATCTCGACATCGAGCGCGGCGAGATTTTCGCGCTGCTCGGCCCCAATGGCGCCGGCAAGACGACGTTGATCTCGATCGTCTGCGGCATCGTCAACCGCTCGACCGGCACGGTCATCGTCGACGGCCACGACATCGGCAAGGACTACCGCGCCGCACGCAGCCTGATCGGCTTGGTGCCGCAGGAACTGACCATCGACGCCTTCGAGAGCGTCTGGGCCACGGTCAATTACAGCCGCGGCCTGTTCGGCAAGCCGGCAAACCACGCCTTTGTCGAGAAGGTGCTGCGGGACCTGTCGCTGTGGGACAAGAAGGACGCCAAGGCGATCACGCTCTCGGGCGGCATGAAGCGGCGCTTGATGATCGCCAAGGCGCTGTCGCATGAGCCTCGCATCCTGTTCCTCGACGAGCCGACCGCCGGCGTCGATGTCGAATTGCGCCAGGACATGTGGGCGATGGTGCGCCGCCTGCGCGAGGACGGCGTCACCATCATCCTCACCACCCATTACATCGAGGAGGCCGAGGCGATGGCCGACCGCGTCGGCGTCATCAACCGCGGCGAGATCATCCTGGTCGAGAACAAGGCCGAACTGATGCGCAAGCTCGGCCGCAAGCGGCTGGTGCTGGAACTGCGCAATCCGCTGACGACGATCCCGGAAGCCTTCTCGCACTATGCGCTGGAGCTGTCGCCGGATGGCGGGCAATTGACCTACACCTATGATAACCAGGCCGAGCGGCCGGGCGTCGCCTCGCTGATCCGCGACCTCGAGGCCGGCGGCATCCAGTTCCGCGACATCGACACGCAGAACTCTTCGCTCGAGGAGATCTTCGTCAATCTGGTGAGGAGGGAGCCATGAACCTTCGCGCTGTATGGGCGATCTACCGGATGGAAATGGCACGTGCTTTTCGCACCGTGCTGCAGAGCATCGTCTCGCCGGTCATCTCGACATCGCTCTATTTCGTCGTCTTCGGCTCGGCCATCGGTTCGCGCATCACCGAGATCGACGGCATCAGCTACGGCGCCTTCATCGTACCGGGGCTGATCATGCTGTCGCTTCTGACGCAGTCGATCTCCAACGCCTCCTTCGCCATCTACTTTCCCAAATTCGTCGGCTCGATCTACGAGCTTCTGTCGGCACCGGTCTCCTATCTGGAGATCGTCATCGCCTATGTCGGCGGCGCGGCCACCAAGTCGATCATCCTCGGCCTGATCATCCTGGCCACCGCCTCGTTGTTCGTGCCGCTGCACATCGAACACCCGTTCTGGATGCTGGCCTTCCTGATCCTGACGGCGGTGACCTTCAGCCTGTTCGGCTTCATCATCGGCATCTGGGCGAAGAGTTTCGAGCAGCTGCAGCTGGTGCCGCTGCTGATCGTCACGCCGCTGACCTTCCTCGGCGGCAGCTTCTATTCGATCCACATGCTGCCCGGCATCTGGAAGACGATCACGCTGTTCAACCCGGTGGTGTATCTGATCAGCGGGTTCCGCTGGAGTTTTTACGGCAAGGCCGATGTCTCGGTCGGCGTCAGCCTCGGCATGACGCTGGTGTTCCTGGCCGTCTGCATAGCGATCGTCGCCTGGATCTTCCGGACGGGTTATCGGCTGAGGAATTGAGGCGGGCACTCACGGGCAGGTCTGTCGAGATTCAGGCCGGGCCGGCATCACTTGAATAGCGGCAGACCTAGATCGCCTTGACCAGTCGTAGCAGCCCCAGCATCTCGATATAAGTCCCCTTGCGGAAGGCGACATAGACCGGCTCTTCGACGCCATGGAAACGGCGCTTGAAGGCCGCCTGGCCTTGCAGGTTGAACCTGCGGCGGTTGACCCATGGCGACGAATAGGTGCGCTGGAAGGTGTTGCGCCAGAAATCGCTTTCGGCAAACCCGCTCTGGGTCACGTCGACGAGCGGCGACAGGCCAAGCGTGACCACTGAGATGCCTTCCTCGCGAAAACGGTCGACCGCGAATTTGGTCAGGCCGATCTCGGCGTGCGGCGAGGCATCGATATGCTTGCGCTTGAAGGCTGTGGTGTAGCCGATGACCTTGCCGTCGCGAAATATCGGATCGAAATCGAGCAAGGCAATAAGGTCGCCGTCCGGGCCATGCAGGACGAAGCGGCGCATATCGGTGCCGAGCTGATCGTAAAACGGACGGTTGAGGAACCCCATTTCCCAGCGCTTGACGATGCGGTCGCCGCGCCAATTGTCGGAGAGCCGCTGTATCTCGTCGAGATGGATCGTGCGTTTGTCCTCGTCGAACGAAAAGCCCTTCTTTGAAAGCCAGCGTTCGGAATAGCGCACGGTCTCGTTGCGCTTGCCGGAAAAATCATGTTCGGGCAGGACAAGGCGGGTGTCGATGCCCAGCCGGTTGACCTTGTAGCCGAGCCCGGCCAGCACGCGCGCGGTCTCTTCGCCGATCTGCACGAACCACGGGTCGCCGGCGGTCTCGACGAAGCGCCTGATGTAGTCGGGCCGCCGGGCCGGCGCCGCCACCGGGTCGCCAAGCGCGAAATGATGCTTCATCTTGGTGCCGAAGGCGATGTAGCCGTTGGCGTCGCCAAAATAGGAGAGCTTCGCTTGCACGGCGGTGGAATAGGCGAGCGAGAAATCGCCGTGGCGGCGCACGATCTCCAGGCGTTCGACATGCGTCAGTTCCTGGCGCTCGACCTTGGGCGAGGCACCCTCAAGGATTTTGTCGAAATAGATCCGCAAGGAGGGCATGGTCGAGATTTCCGCGTGCCGTCTGTGGCGCGACGTGTCTGTCGACACGCAGGACGCGCCACGGCGCCTTGTTTTTTCGCGGGAAGCCGAAATCGGTTGCCGGTTTCGAATTCCTGCGTCGGTAACGGGATCCGCCCCCGGACCTCGAATCAATCACATTGCCGCGACCTGATTATCGCCGATGCCGCCGATATGCCATATAGGGCGCGATGTATTGGGACAGAAGCCGGCAATCGGCTGCGGCCGGCGTGGCGGTGGAATGCTCCGGAGCGCAGCCGCAGCTTGGCGCGGGCCTCGAAAATCGCTGCCGATCCGCTGTATCGGGGATCCTGCCCGCAATCAGACGGTTACAGCGCCCTGCGAGCCTTGCGGGGATGCTATTGTGGTTGAACGGGACCGAAGAGTGAATGGCTGATACGACAACCAGACAGATGATGGAACAGGTGGCGGCGGTCGAGCCGGCGATCGTCATTGGCGCCGGCGCCGCCGGACTGGCTGTCGCACAGGCTTTGATGAAGGCCGGCGTGCCGACGTCGATCCTGGAAAAGGAAAGCCGGCTGGCCGAGCCCTGGCATCGGCGGCACCGGCAGCTGCGTCTCAACACCCACCGCGATCTCTCCACGCTGCCCGGCCTTGCCTATCCCACGGGTACACCCGCCTTTCCGCCAAGGGAGGTCGTCATCCGCCACATGAACGACTTCAGGGAGACGAACCGCCTGCCGGTGGAGTTTGGCGTTGCCGTCGAGACCATCGTCTTCAGGGGCGATCATTGGGCCATACGCACCAGCGCCGGGCCGCGCCTGGCGCGTCATGTCGTTGTCGCCACCGGCCGCGACAGGCAGCCCTTCACCCCGCAGTGGAAGGGCATGCAGGCCTTCGCGGGCCGGATCGTCCATTCGGCGGATTTTGGCGACGCGACGACCTATGCCGGCAAGAAGGTGCTGGTCGTCGGCGCCGGCAATTCGGGCTTCGACGCGCTCAATCATCTGGCCGACGTGGATACGTCCGCGATCTGGCTGTCGGCCCGCAACGGACCCGCCCTTCTGCCCAAGCGGATCGGCAAGATTGCCGTGCATCGGCTTTCGCCGCTCATGGCGCGCTTGCCGACCCGCATTGCCGATGCGGTGATCGCGGCGACACAGCGCCTGGTTTTCGGGGACCTCACCAAATTCGACATGCCGCCCGCGCCGTCGGGCGGCGTCAGCCGCCTGACCTCGGACTACACCGCGATCGCCGCCGATGACGGCGCCGTCGACGCCATCAAATCGGGCAAGATCGTCGTGGTGCCGGCGATACGAGAGTTCACCCGCGACGGCGTGATCCTGGCCAATGGCAGCCTGATCGGTCCCGACATCGTCATTGCCGCGACGGGCTACCGCACCGGGCTGGAAAGCATGGTCGGCAATCTCGGCGTGCTCGACAGCAAGGGCGTTCCGCTCTTCAACGGCGGCGAGGCCGATCCGAAACTGCCGGGCCTCTGGTTCACCGGCATGCGGCCGAGCATTCGCGGCTGTTTCGCCAATGCCGCCATACTGGCCAAGGCGATCGCCAGGCGAATTGCCGGCTCCTCCTCCGTATCCGGCGCATCGGGCTGATTCAGGTCGAGGCGACGGAAAAACGTCGATATTCGTCTGTCCGCCATCGCCTTGACTTATTTACTTGCCTTGTTATATAACATGTTATGGTTATGCATCGAACGGATTGATCATGGAAGATGTTCTGCGATCCCTTGGATATCTCTGCCTGGGCAGCCGGCTGAAGCGCATAGGCGAGCAATTGCAGGCCGATGCGCAGCGCGTGCTCGATGGCCTGGAGGTTCCGCTTCAGTCGAGCCAGTACCCGTTGCTGGCCGCGCTCGACAGGCTGGGGCCATTGGCTGTCGGCGAACTGGCGCAGTCGCTCGGGCTCACGCAGCCCGGCGTGACGCGAAGCGTGTCGCTTCTGGCCGAGTTGGGCCTGGTCGAAGCCATCCAGTCGGACGGCGACCAGCGGCGCAAGATGGTCTCGCTGACCAGGAAGGGCCAGCGCCTGGTCGACGTTGCGAAACGGGACGTCTGGCCGCGCATCGAGCGCGCCGTCGCGGATCTGTGCCGGGATCTTTCGGGGCCGCTTCTCGATCAACTCGCCGCCATCGAGGACGGCCTGGCCATGGCCCCGCTCGATCGGCGCGTGAAAAAAGGGGCAGCGCAATGAAACATGTTCTCGACCGGCCCGTCTGGAGCGCGCTGGAGACGCGGCATCGGGCTTTCGCGCAAGGCGGCAAACTCGCCAGACGCTATTCGCCGTCGATCGCCCTCTTTGCCGCCACCGCAGCGGACGATGCTGAAAGCCTGCGGGCGCTCAGTGACCTTGTCGATCCAAGCGAAAGCGTGATCATGCTACAGGCCGACGCGATTGTCCTTCCGGCCGGCCTCTCGGCAACACTGTCGGCGACCGCCGTTCAGATGCTCGCCGACGCGCCCGTGCAGGCCGTGTCTGATGAGCGCGTGCAGCGCCTGACGCACGATGATGTGGCCGAGATGCTGGCACTGACCACGCTTACCAAGCCCGGCCCGTTCACGTCAGGGGCGCTGAGCCTCGGCGACTTCTGGGGCGTGAAGGTCGAGGGCAGGCTGGTGGCGATGGCCGGCGAGCGCATGAAGCAGCCTGGCTATAGCGAACTCAGCGGCGTGTGTTCGCATCCGGAGTTTCGCGGCGCCGGCCT
Organism: Mesorhizobium sp. LNHC232B00; assembly: GCF_000502435.1. Classification (NCBI taxonomy): domain Bacteria; kingdom Pseudomonadati; phylum Pseudomonadota; class Alphaproteobacteria; order Hyphomicrobiales; family Phyllobacteriaceae; genus Mesorhizobium; species Mesorhizobium sp. LNHC232B00. The sequence continues at coordinate 30,120 of NZ_AYWP01000037.1, read as the reverse complement.
CGGCCGGCTGTTGTCCGTGTTCGTCGCGAATCAGATTTTAGCCCGCGGCGAAATCCCTTATCTTCACGCATATGCCACCAACACAGGCGCGATAAAGCTGTACGAATCCATCGGCTTCAGACTTAGAAGCACGATCAATGTGGCTGTCGCTCAGCGTGCCAGATAGAGCGACCCCAGGAAAATGTGAAACGGCATTCCGCCAGGAACCGGCCACCCCAAAAAGCCCGAGCAGTTCCTTGCCCCTGGCGTTCACGCCGATTTCGATTCCAGCCGCCGGAAACCGACGGCTTCCATCAGCATGTCCTCGTCGACCATGCCGGCATTGTGGAGCGCAAGCAGGGTGAGAGCCAACTCGCGCGCCTCGGCCGATTCGGGACGCGCTTCGCGCCGTCGGCAGGCCTCGTCGAACACGCGTTGCAGCCTGGCGATATCATCGGGTTTGAGCAGGCCACGGTCATAAACGGACTTAGGCATGGCGGTCTCCTGAAGGAAGAGTTAGGGCGCCATTCCTAAATTGCCAATCTTTCCCGAGGCTTGAACGGTTCAGGCCGGATGGGCCCCGGATCGCCGAGGCCTATCCCGCAATTGCAAACCGGCGCCTGATATCAGACAGCGATCTTGCCGCCACCCTGTTTCGTGATCGCGACAACAGCCGGCCGTACCGGCATGTCCGGTTTGAAATCCGGCCAGCGGGTCGACAGATCCTCATAATAGGATGGGCGACCGAACGCTTCCCAGTCCTCGCCGCCGTCGCCCGGATGCTGGACGGCGACGAAGGCGGTCTGGTCGTCGGGCGCAAACAGCGGGCCGCACATTTCGGCGCCGATCGGCACGCGGAAGAACAGTTTTGAGGTCGCCCGCGCCGATCCCTCCGTGTCGACCGCCCACAGGCCGTCGGTGCGGCCGGTGGCCTTCGGCCCCTGGCCGTCGGTGGCGACCCACAGGCGCCCGGCCGAATCGACCGCGCAATTGTCGGGCATGCCGAACCAGCCATTGGCCGTCGTCGCCGTCGAGAAGGTGGCGCCGACATCGGCCACCGAGGGATCGCCGCATTTCAGCAGCACTTCCCATCTGCCTTTGGCAGCGGCAAAATCGCCGCCCTCTTCCGAAATTTCGATGATGTGCCCGAAGGCGTTCCCGGCGCGCGGGTTGGCGGCGTCGACCTGGTCGGCCTTGCGCTTGGAATTGTTGGTCAGCATGACATAGACCTTGCCGTTGACGGCATTGGGCTGAATGTCCTCCGGGCGGTCCATCTTGGTGGCGCCGAGCAGGTCGGCGGCCCGGCGCGTCTCGATCAGCACGTCGGCCTGGCCGGCGAAGCCGTTTTCGGCCGTTAGCGGCCCCTGGCCGAAGACGATCGGCAGCCATTCCACCGAACCATCCTCGGCGAACTTGGCGACATGCAGCGTGCCGTCGTCCAGCAGGTCCTTGTTGGCGGCGCGGTCATTGGCATTGAAGGTGCCCTTGGTGACGAACTTGTAGACATAGTCGAAGCGCTCGTCGTCGCCGAGATAGAAGACGACGCGGCCATCCCTGGCGACGATCGATTCGGCGCCTTCGTGCTTGAAGCGGCCCATGGCGGTGCGCTTCCTCGGCGTCGAGGTCGGATCGTTGACGTCGACCTCGACGATCCAGCCGAAGCGGTTGGCCTCGTTAGGCTCCCTGGCCAGGTTGAAGCGGTCGTAATGCGCGCCCCATTCGTAAGCGCCTTCAGGGATGCCGAGGCGCTTGTAGTTGGCGGCCTCCTTGTGGCCCTCCGGCAGTTCGCCGGAGAAATAGCCGTGGATGTTCTCCTCGGACATCACATAGGTGCCCCAGGGCGTGACGCCGCCGGCGCAGTTGTTGATGGTGCCGATGACCTTGGTGCCCGATGGATCGGCATTGGTCTTGACGCGGTCATGGCCGGCGACCGGGCCCGATAGCGCCATTTCGGTGTTCGAGGTGATGCGGCGGTTGAGCTTGCCGTCGCGCACCACTTGCCATTTTCCCGAGACCTTGCGGATCTCGACGATGGTGCCGCCATGCGCGGCCATCTCGACATCGACTTGCTCCTTGCTGAGCGGCGCGACTTCGGCCGCCTTCTTGCCGTCCTTGTCGACGATCTTGACGATGCCGGGGAACATCAGATGCGGGTTGGTGTATTCGTGGTTGACCACCAGCAGGCCATGCTCGGCCGAGCCGTCGATCGGGATATAACCGACATAGTCGTTGTTGTAGCCGAACTGCCTGGCTTGGGCTTCGGCCGACTGTTTGGCCGGATCGAACTCCGGCGAATCGGCAAACAGCGGATCGCCCCAGCGCAACAGCACGTCGGCGTCATAACCCGGCGCGACATGGTGCTTGTCATCGATGCCGGCCTCGAGTTCGTCGAATTTGAAGGCGGAGCCTTCCGCGGCACGGGCTTCGTCGGCGCTGACAAGTGCCAGCGGGCTGACGGTGGCGGCAATCGCCGAGACGGCGAGCGATCCTTTCAGGAACCCCCGGCGCGAAAACCGCGCGGCGATGATCTCGCCCATGGTGCGGTTGTCGGTGGGATTGATGGCCGGTCCGTCGTTTTCCTCGAGCAGGCTGGTGCGAAATTTGGCGTCGGGGGCGCGATGTTCGGTCATTGGGGCCTCTGGCTTTGGAGTGGCTGGAGCTTGTGTCTTTCGACCCCTTACAGTCGGCCGATCACATTTTCGTGACATGAGAGTCACTTTTAAACGACATTCCGCGAAGGCCGGCAAGGCGGCCGTATCCGCTTGTGCCGGGGAGCCGCGAAATGGGTTCTTGAACAGGCCAGGCAAGGGGTTCTTTCTGTCACCTCCGCCACTCCCGCCAGAGGTGACCTTCAGGCTCGACGGCTGTTGTCTCCCGTCGGCGGTGGTGCGCGGCGCGGCCGCTCCATTGCCCGCGAGGCGGGTTCTCAGGCATCCGAGATGGGACTTTAGTCCAAGCTTGCGCTTGCAAAGGTCTTGGGTGACAAACGCAACGGTCGGAGGTTGCTTCCGGTCACCACGTCTTTCGGCGATGTTGGTTGCACTGCAACGTTGGGATGGGCACGCCGGCTCAATCGACGGAGATCAGGATGTACGGATCGATCACGGCCCGTTGCCGACGGCTGACGCTCGGATCGGCGGCTTTCCTGGCGCTGACTCTCGCCCCCTATCAGATTGCCCTTCACGGCTCCGCCCTTGGAATCGACGCCGCTAGCGCACAGGCCGCCGGCGGTGGCCATGGCGGCGGTAATGGCGGTGGCAACGGCGGTGGTAGTGGAGGCGGCAACGGTGGTGGCAATAGCGGCGGCAACAGCGGCAATGGCAACAGCGGGAACGGCAACGGCAATAGCGGCGGCAATTCCGGAAAAGGCGGCGCCGCCTCCGGCAAGGGCCAGAGCGGCAGCCATGTCAACGCGGCGACCGGCGACAAGGTCGACATCAATGGCAGCACGATCACGGTCGAGCACCCGGACGGCTTGACGGAAAAGATCGAGAACGGCCGTTTCAGAATGCAGGATGCGCTCGACCGAACGATCGTCGACCGCCCGGCCACGCCGGCCGATGTCAAACGTCTTAATGCTTTGTGAATCCGGGCCTTGTGGAGCTGGTCAACAGGCAACGGCCGGCTTCGCATGTCACCTCCGCCGCCCCCGGCGGAGGTGACCTCGTTTATCCGGCCTAGCTAGAGCAATTCCAGGAAAAGTGTGACACGGTTTTCTCGGGAAAAGCGCGTAGCGCTTTCCCTTGGGAATTGCGTTAAAACAAAGAGATAGAGCGGTTCGCCGTTTCCTTGAAACGGTGAAATGCTCTCGCGCGGTTTCCCGCATGGCGCCGGCATAGCGACGGCGTCTATGCGCGGTTCCGGTCGCGGTCGCGAAACTCACGCATCATCAGGGCCGCCTCGGTGCGGTTTCGCGCGTTGAGTTTCGACAGCACGCCGGTCATATGGTGCTTGACGGTCTTCTCCTGCAGATCCAGCCGCAGGGCAACTTCCTTGTTGCTGAGCCCCTCCGCCACCAGCCGAAGGATCTCGCTCTGCCGCTCCGTGAGTTGCCGCAGCCGGTCCGCCATGCCGTCGGCGGGCTGCTGGGACTGGAGATCCGAAAGCAGCCGCGCCGACAGCATCGGCGAAAGATAGCTCTCGCCTGCCACCACGTTGCGCAGGATGTCTGCGAGCGCACGCGACCCGACACCTTTGAGGACATAGCCGTGTACCCCGGCGTTCAGGGCCTTGGTCACGTCGGCATTGGCCTCCGAAACGGTCAGCATGACGATCTTCTGGGCGGGATGGCTGGCAAGGATGCCTGCGACCGCGGTCAGGCCGCCGCCCGGCATGGAGATGTCGAGCAGCAGAATGTCGGGCCGCGCCGTCGACGCGATGCGTTCGGCGTCCTGCGCGGTCGCGCCTTCGCCGACCATCTCGAAGCCGCCGATCTCCGACAGGCTGCGCGTCACGCCTTCCCGAAAGAGCGGGTGATCGTCGATGATGGCGATACGAATGGTCTCGGTCATGCTTGCTCCTCAACCGATAAACTGATCACCAAGCGCGTACCTTGCGGTCCGGTCAAGGTTTCGAACTGGCCGCCAATGCTTTCGACCCGCTCCCTGAGGCCGGCGAGCCCCAATCCCTCGACCCGTGTCGCCGGGTCGAAGCCTGGCCCGCCGTCCGATACTTCGACGAAGAGCCGGCCGCCTTTCATTCCGGCGGCCACCGCCTGATCCTTGCCCCGGCCGTGGCGATAGGCATTGTTCAGCCCTTCCTGTACGAAACGATAGATGCTGATCTTCTCCGAAGCGCCGGGTTCGGGCAACTGCCCTGGCAGCGTGAGCGCCACCGACGTTCCGGTTCGGCGCTCGTGCTCTTTGACGGCCAGCCGCAATATTTCCGTTGCCCCGGCCGTCTCTATCTGTGGCAGGACAAGGCCGTTGCAGATGCCGCGTATCTCTTGCATCGCATCCTCGAGCGTCTTGCGGATCATTGCCACTTCGGTCGCGCGGTTCCCCTCCCAATGGTCATCGCCGGTAAACACCGGGCTGTCCATGCGCAGCGCCGCCAGGGCCACGAGTTGGGCCGGCCCGTCATGCAGGTCGGCGCCGATGCGGCGCAAATATCTTTCATTGAGCGCCGTGGCGCGGCGGGACGCCCGCTGCACGCGCTGCCGCAAGGCGCTGTTCTGCGCCACTAGGCCCTGCAGCTCCGACACCTGGCGGCGCAGCGCTCCGCGCTGGTCGTCGATGGTGCGGCTGCCGCGCAGCACGATCCCCGACAGGAGCAGGAATGCCGTCAAGGTGGTGCCGGCCACGATCAGCCAGCTCGACAGCAGGGCGGAGGCCAGCGTGGCTTTGAAATCGGTGGCGATTTCGTAGAATTCGGTGACCGCCACCACATCGCCGGACCAGGGTTCGCGCACGGGATTGTAGATCTCCAGCAACGGTTCGCCCGAAGCCCGCTCCTTCTCTTCGTTTTCGTCAAACGTGTCGAACTGGGCAGCGACGTTGCCCTGGAAGGCGGAACGCAGGTGGTCGTTCAGATCGAAGCGGCGGCCGATCAAGGAGGAGTCTTTCGAATAGAGCACGGTGCCGTCGCGGCGCCAGAGCCTGAACGAGACCAGGCGCTTGCCGAGCGCGCCCTGGCCGAGCGTTTCGTCGAGCGCCTGCTTGACGGAGTCGCTGAGCTCCTCGCTCTTGCGCAGGTCGGGCAGCAGCGGCGCGATCACGCTGTCCACATAAAGCGCCGTCGTGGCGGCCGAATTGCGGGTGACGCCGTCCCGGATCTGCGTCGTCACCCAGGCACCCACCAGCAGCATGACGACCAGAAGGCCAAAACCGCCGGCAACGAGGAATTGCACAGCGAGCGAAAGCTCGCTCCAGCGCCGCGCCAAGTTCTGAAAGATGCTGCGTATCATGAGCCCCTGACCGCCCTTCGATCGACAGGCTGAGCGGCGTCGGTACATTGAGCCTCCGTCTTGCCGTTGCCAAGGCCTTCGTTTGAACGAGGCCGCTTGACGTCCCGGCGCGCTTCGGAAACAAGGGCCGCGGCACACGCGGCGGGCGCCGCTTCTAGGGGAGGGGACGTTGAGTTTTTCGGGATTGCTGCAGCTTGGCTTTTCTACGGTCATCTTCCTTCTGGCGGCGACCGCGGCCAAGCAATGGGGATTGGCGCCGAGCCTGGGCAAGATCCTTCTGACACTCGCGCTCTATTCGCTGGGCAATCTGATCATGCTGCGGCTGATCCGCGAATTCGGCATGTCGGTGTCGTTCAGCCTCTCGGCGGTCATCCAGCTGGTCTCTGTCAACGTCGTGGCGCTGGTGTTCTTCGGCGAGCGCGTCAACGCACTGCAGGCGACCGGCATCATGCTGGCGATCGCCGCAGTGGCGCTGATCACGCTCGGGCCCTATCTGCAAGGACGATGATAGAGATGACGGCTGCGGTACCGGTCCGATGAAAGACACCGCCACCACCTTGCTCAACCGGATCGAATTCCCGGTCCTGCTGGCCGGCCTGGTTATCGCCGGCGGGCTATGGGGCTTCGTGGAACTGATGGAACTGGCGCGGACAACCGAGCCGCATGCCTTCGACACCGAGATCCTGCTTGCCTTCCGCCAGGCGGGGCAGCCCGGCGTTCCGCTCGGCCCGCCATGGCTGGAAGGGGCAATGCGCGACATCACCAGCCTCGGCAGCACCAGCGTGCTGGTGCTGATCACGACGGCGACGATCATCTATCTGCTGTTGATCCGCAGGCCGGGAACCGCACTTCTCATCTTCGTCGCCGTGGCCGGCGGCCAGCTTCTGTCGAGCCTGTTGAAAGTCGGCGTCGACCGGCCCCGGCCCGAACTCGTTTCGCATCTGGTCAACGAGACGTCACTCTCTTTTCCAAGCGGCCATGCGATGCTGTCGGCAGTGACCTACCTCACGCTCGGTTCACTGGCGGCGCGCTTCCTGCATGGCCGGGCGACCAAGATCTACGTTCTGTCGCTCGCTGTGCTGACGGCGGTGCTGGTCGGCGTCAGCCGCATCTATCTCGGCGTCCACTGGCCGTCGGATGTGCTGGCGGGCTGGTGCGCGGGCTTCGCCTGGGCGATGCTGTGCTGGTTGGTGGCGCGGCTTCTGCAGCGGCGCAAGGTGGTGAGCGACGATGCCTGATGGGGTCTGACCGAGCGCCTCGGCTGTGCGTCAGATCAATCGGTTGATCACGTGCCCGCATCCCGTCAGCATGAAAATTGTCGACACCAGGCATGCCGACGTCATCAACGCCCTGAAAATGGTCAATCGCATTACCCCTGCCCAAACCAAAACACCCTAGCCTGCAATTTCCGGGAAGTATCAGAAAAATGGAAAAGGGGTCCGGCCGATGATCGCTGCCGCGCGGATACATGCCGAATCGGCCTTGGCCGGTATCGACCAGAAGACACGCGCCGAGTGCAATTGGCGGGGAAGTCTCTTCGCTTCCAACTTCCATCAGGAGGAAGAGAGCGGCCGCGTCCTTATCGATTGAGCGACCTTGGACCGCTGACGAATGGGTTGCCCCTGACATAAAACCGCAGCAGCCGGTCGGCATCCTTCGAAATGCCGATCCTGATGCCCTGTCCGATGTCGCCGGGTGCGTGATTATCGCTTGCGAGCCATAGCGGGCCCTTCCGGCAAAGATCGAGCCCGTCGAGCGAACGATCGATCCGCAGCGCCATCGCCAGCCGTCCCGGTCCGCGCGCCAAATCGCGCAGGCGCTCGACACTGCGGTTCCGTCGCATGATCGCGATGCCTTCGAGCGGCTCGAGAGCCCTGATCAGAACGCCGGTGCCGATGCCTTCCATCCCGCTCGAGACGTTCAGCATGTATGACACACCATAGGCGAGATAGACATAGGCGTGCCCCGGCTCGAGGAACAGCGAACGGTTGCGCGGGGTCATGCCCCGGTAGCCATGCCCGGCGGCATCGCCGACGACATACGCCTCGGTCTCGACGATGCGGCCGCTGGCCACGCCTTCGGTCAATTCCCGCACCACCAGCTTGCCGATAAGATAACGGGCGAGAGCGGCTGTATCGTCAGGCAATTCCGAACGGGCGATCGGGCGGTAGGAGGTCATGGCGGCCGGATTCTCAGGGGGGTCCATCCATGCCAAACCTCCCTGACTGTCGTTGTCGATGGACCGTCCTACCACGGTCCATCTCACGACTGTTAGCGAAAGTCGCGCGGGATGGCGCGGGATGGCCCCGACGCGCCGGTGCTCAATCGAGCTTCAATGCAGCGACCTCGCCCTCGTTCATCAACGGCACGTAGAGGATCGACTTGCCGTCGGTGCCGATGTCGGCGCTGCCCGGCTTGAAATGCGCCACTGCTTCCGGCGCACCGTCGGCCCTGTATCGGTAGAGCGTGCCGGTCATGTAGGCGGTGGCATAGATGGTGTCGCCGATGGCGACGACGCCGTCGAGGTCGGCGAATTCCTGCGCGCCAGGCAACGGCGACACCGCCCGGCTGGCGAGGTCCACGGCCAGCAGCCCGCCCGGCTCCGCGGTGCTGAAGTCGGGCTTGATGCCCTTGCCCCAGGAGGCGACGATCAGCCGGTTGCCATCGGCGAACACGCCGTTGGGCGAGGCCAGCATCGGATCCCCAGTGAACAGCTCGGGCCTGTCGCCGTCGATGCGGTAGATCGTGTCGGCCAGCATGTCGGTGACATAGACCTTGCCCGTATGATCCGATGTCATGTCGTTGAGGAAGACGGCATTCGGCACGGCGATGCTGGCGACCAGCCTGCCGCTGGCGAGGTCGACGACGCGGATTTTGGTGATGTCGGCGACATAGAGCTTGCCGCCCGATATCGCCATGCCCTTGGGCGCGTCCATGCCGTCGCTCCAGTGCTGGGCCACCGTCTTGCCGTCCGGGGACAGCACGCTGAGATAGCCATTGCCGTCGGCATCGCCGGGGTTGCCGACGATGTTGGAAACGATGATGCGGTTGTTGGCGGCGTCGAACAGCGCCGATTCCGGCTGTTCGAGCCCCTTGGCGCGCCAGAGCTCGCCGGCCTGGGCAGCCGGTGTGGCGGCGATGCCGATGGTGGCGGCAAAGGCGGAAATGATGAGGCGGTTCATGGCTGGTCTCCTGTGATGATGGCGGACAGCTATGATTTTCGATACGTCTCGGGAAGCCACATTGCCGCTAGTATCGAATATCGATACGAGACTCCCGGCAAGAGGTGCATCCCATGAACGGTCTGATCTTCGAGGCGCTGAAGCGCACGCTGAAGGCGAAGGGCGTCACCTATCGCGAGCTCGCCGAGCGCATGGGCGTTTCCGAGCCGACCGTGAAGCGCATCTTCCATGAGAAGAACTGCAAGCTCGACCGGCTGGTCGAGATCTGCGCGGCTGCCGGCGTCGAGCTGGAAAACGTGCTCGGCTCGATGAACCGGGGGCCGGGGCCGGTCAACCACATCGCGCCCGAGATCGAGCGCAGGCTCGCCGGCCGGCCGGCGCTGCTGTTCATCTTCGTCATGCTGTCGGAAAAATTCACGCCGCAAGGCATCATGCGCTCGCAAGGCCTGAGCGAGGCCTCGATGTTCCTCTATCTGCGCGATCTCGAGGAACTCGGCCTTGTCGCACTCGGGCGGGGACTCACGGCGAGGCTGCTGGTCGAGACGCCGATCCAGTGGAATTTCGAGGGGCCGCTCAGGCCGCTGTTCGAGATGACCAACAAGAACTTCATCGGCTGGGCCATCACGCACATCGAGAAGGAGGCGACCTTCGTCAGCTTCTCCAGACGGATGCGGCCGGAGACCGCCGAGATGGTGCGGCGCGAAGCCGAGGAATTGGCCGACCGCGCCAGGCTGCTTGCCCATCACGACCAGCACACCACGCCCGAGGACGGGCTCACCGGTTACAAATGGACGTTCGCCTTCGGGGCGACGCCGTTTCCGGCGATCATGCCGATCGGCCCGCATCCGCGCGATGCCAGTGCGCGAGAGCAGTCCGCCGCAAAAGGGCGGCGCCCGCTTCCGGCTTGAAAGGATTATTCTGCGGCCTTCGTCTCCGCGTCCGCAGCCTTGTCGTCCCAGGTCACGGCCCGGTAGTCGAAGCCATATTCCAGGGTCGGCTTGACGATGCGGAAATAGGGCGACAGGTCGAAGTCGCGCGGCGTGTACAGCGAGTGGTGGCGGATGTGCAGGATTTCCTTGCGCGAATAGCTCGACTGCGCCGAGGCGCGGCCGGGCGCGCGGGTGATCTCGGGCAGGATCGGATAGCGGATCTGGCCATAGGCCTCGGCAATCAGCGTCGAGCAGATGGCGCGCGTCGGGTCGCCCGAGCCGAAGGCCAGCATGCGGCGGCGCCAGCGCACAGGCACCGGCGGCGTCGGCAGGAAAAAGCGCAGCATGTCGAAGATATTCTTGAGGTCGTATTTCAGGCCAAGCTTGCCGACCATGAAGGCGACGACCATGTCGCGGTCCTCCGGCGCCAGGCCGCTCGCCCGGCAAATGCGGGTGTTGTAGGTGCGGTAGCGCGACAATGGCACGGCGACGCAGCCTTCGCCCATGGTGACCTCGATAAGCCGCGGCCGCTCCGCTCCGTCTTCCGGCTTGGGCAAGGCATCGCCGACATAAAAGGCCGCATGCGACCATGTCGACTGGGTAAGGTACTTGATCGCCGCCGAGATCCTCTGGTTGCCCTCGACCAGCAGGATGTCGCCGGGCTCCAGCGTGCGGCGCAGCGTTTCGGCATCGGATGGCGTGTAGGGCTCATAGCCCGAGGATTCTTCCTGCAGCCGGCCGGCAAGCCAGCGGCCAAGGCGGTCGAGAAGCGTGTCGGCCGGCGCGGTCATAGCAGAGCGTGATTAACACAGGCTGGCGTGCGGACACCAGCCGCGGTTAGCCGGCCGATGCGCTGGCGTCTTCCTGCGGGCCGGCCAGATCGTCGCGCGCCTTGCGGGCCAGTCTTTTCGTCGCGTGCCTGGGGCTGTCGCCGAACAGGTCGGCGGCCTCGGCAAGACAGGATTTCCTCAGGCTTTTTTCCGACCGCTTCAGCAGCTTGCCAAGAAGCTTCGTATCCGCGTGCGGCCCAAGCGGCTGGTCGTCGGCCTCGAGCAGCGCGCGCATGACGAACACGTCATGCAGTTCGCCAAGCCGCTCGCCCAGTTCGTCGACGGCCTTGCGCCGCGCCTTGATCGGCGTCGGCCAAAGCCGGCCGAGCAGCGACAGGTGCATGCCGTGCGTCTTGGCCGCCTTGCGCAAATCGTGGAAATCGTCGGCCTCGCCGCGCGCGCCGGCCTTGTCGAGCGCCTTCCTGGCACGGCGCAGGGTGACGCGGGCGCCTTCGGCGAGCACGTCGGCGGCCTGTTCCGGCTGGTCGGGCAAGGCAAGGCTTTCGATCCGCTTCATGCCGTCCTGGCAAGCGGCGGTCGCCGCGCCGATTGCCGCCTGGAGGCCGGCGCCTTCATGCAGATCATGCTGGCGGGCGACCAGCCTGTCGCGCACGGCATCGAGCCCGCCATCGGCGCTCTCCTTGGGAAAACCTGCCGCCAGCCGGTTGATGGTTTCGATCAGCGCCGTTGCTTCACGCGGGCCGGCAAGCAGCGCCGCCACATTGCGATAGCACTGGTTCTCGGTCGTGCAGAAAGTTTCGTCTCCGGAACGAACCAGGCGTAGCAAGGCACGCGCGCTCTTCAGCCGCTTGCGGCATTTGTGCAGTCCCTGTTCCGGCCGGCTCTGCGCCGCGTCCAGATGCAGCAGTGCCTTGCCAATCTCCTCGGCAAGGATGCGTCTGACCTCGCCGGTCAGCGGCAGGCGCGGGTCGATACGAAAACTCATGCGGCGATCTCCGGAATCCCCCCGAGGGCGAGCGACGCGTTGTAGAATTTCTGCTCGCCGGTGACTTCACGGCCGAGCCAGTCTGGCAGCATTTCGTCCGGCACGTCTTCCGGCGTCTCGAGTTCGGCCACCACAAGTCCTGCCAGCGCGCCGCCAAAGACGTCGACTTCATAGAGATAGCCGCGATGCCTAACATGGTGGCGTGTCTTCTCTATGACACGTCCTAGAGCGAAGGCCAGCATCTCCTCGGCCTCGGCAAGAGGCACCGGATACTCGTATTCGTCGCGCTCGCGCGCCTTGCTGCCGAATTTGAGCGTCAACTTGGCGGACACGCCGTCGCTGATGCGGATACGCACCGTCCGGCCGGGCGCGGCGGCAAGATAGAACTGGCGAATGCGGATATCCGCCTCGACCAGGTTCCGCCATGCGGTGCTGGAGACCAGGAACTTGCGCTCGACTTCCTTGCCCATGGCCGCGCACTAAAGCGGTTGCCGCAGGCGATGGCAAGACAGCCACGCACTCAAGTTGACTTTAATCAATCGATTGATTAAAGAATGGATCATGATCAAAACGCCCGACGCCAAGAATCCACGCCGCGACACGCCGCCGGCGGAGTTGACGCGTGCCGCGCTCGTCCGCGCTGCGCTGAAACTGTTCGGGCGGCAGGGCTTTGACGGCACCTCGACACGCGAGATCGCGGCGGAGGCGCAGGCCAATATAGGTTCGATCGCCTACCATTTCGGCGGCAAGGAAGGCCTTCGCGCCGCCGCCGCCGACTTCATCGTCGAGACCATCCAGACCGTTGCCGGCCAGGCGCTGGGCAACAGCCAGGCCGCGGCTCCACCCGATCCCGAGGCGGCGAGGGCGCAGCTCTTCGCGGCGCTGGAGCGGATGGTCGGCTTCATCGTGGCGCAGCCGGAGGCCGGCGAAATCGTGCAATTCGTGCTGCGCGAGCTGTCGCATCCCACCGCTGCGCTCGACCGCATCTATGATGGCGTCTTCGAGCCGACGCATCGCCGGCTGTGCCTGATCTGGGAGCAGGCGACCGGCGAGCCGGCCGAAAGCGAACGGACCCGGCTCACCGTGTTCACGCTGATCGGCCAGGTCATCTATTTCCGCATCGGCCGCGAGGCGGTGATGCGCCGCATGGGCTGGCATGACATCGGCAGCGCTGAGGCGGCAAAGGTCGTGGCGGTCACGACCGACAATCTCAGCGCCATACTGGCCGCCAGGAAGAGGCAGAAATGAAGGGGCAAAGACCATGAGTTTTCTATGTTCGCTGCCGCTCGCCGTGCAGCTTTTCGGTGCCTGCGCCCCGGCGCCGCCGCTGGCCGTCGGCTATGTCGAAGGCGACTATGTGCTGCTGGCGCCGATCGAGGTGGCGCAGGTCGAGACCGTCACTGTCAAGCGCGGCGATCGCGTCACGTCAGGCGCGACGGTGGTGACGCTGGAAAGCGCCGATGCCAAGATCGCGGTGGCGCAAGCTAAGGCAAGCCTCGCCCAGGCGCAGGCGCAACTCGCCGACCTCCAGGTCGGCAAGCGGCCGGAAGAAATCGCCGCGCTCAAGGCCCAGGTCGACATGGCCAAGGCGCAGGCCGACGACGCCAAGCGCAAATACGACCGCGCCGCCGACCTGTTCAAGCGCGGTACCGGCACGCAGGCGGACTACGACACCGCCTCGGCGACGTTGGAAACCGCCAACGCGCAGGTCGGCCAGGCGCAGGCCAATCTCGCCGTCGGCGGCCTGCCGGCGCGCGCCGAGACGATCAAGGCCGCCGACAATCAGGTCGGCCAAGCGCAGGCCGCGCTCGACCAGGCCGAGTGGCGGCTGTCCAAGCGCATATTGGCGGCGCCATCGCCGGGCCGCGTCAACGACGTCATCCGCAATCCCGGCGACACGGCGGGTCCGACCGCGCCGGTGATTTCGGTGCTGCCCGACGGGGCGGTGAAGCTCAGCGTCTATATACCGGAGGCCGCCTTCTCCTCGGTCAAAATCGGCAGCCTGCTCAGCGTGCATTGCGACGGCTGCGGCGCGGACGTGAGGGCGCGCGTCAGCTACGTCTCGCCCGATCCCGAATTCACCCCGCCCGTGATCTATTCCCTGGAGAACCGGCAGAAGCTGGTCTACCTCGTGGAGGCGCGGCCGGAGGGCGATGCGGGTCCGCTGCAGCCCGGCCAGATAGTCGATGTCGACCTTGCGGAAACGGCAAAATGAATGTCATCGACGTTCATGGCCTGGTAAAGCGCTTCGGCGACAAGACCGTCGTCGACCACGTGACGATGTCGGTCGCGGAAGGCGAGATCGTCGGCTTCCTCGGCCCCAACGGGTCGGGCAAGACCACCACCATCCGCATCATGTGCGGTCTGCTGACGCCGGACGAGGGCGAAGGCACGGTGCTGGGTTTCAACATCCGCACCGACTCGCTCAGGATCAAACGCGAAGTCGGCTACATGACGCAGAAATTCTCCTTCTACGAGGATTTGACAATCGGCGAGAATCTCGAATTCGTGGCGCGGCTCTACCGGCTGAAGCCGGTCGAGGAGCATGTCGCCAGGACGCTGGAAGAACTCGGCCTCGCCACACGCCGCAACCAGCTGGCCGGCACCTTGTCGGGCGGCTGGAAGCAGCGGCTGGCGCTGGCCGCCTGCATCATGCACAAGCCGAAACTGCTTTTGCTCGACGAGCCGACGGCCGGCGTCGACCCGAAGGCGCGGCGCGAATTCTGGGACGAGATCCATCGCCTCGCCAGCGGTGGGCTCACCGTGCTGGTCTCCACCCACTACATGGACGAGGCTGAGCGCTGTCACCGCATCAGCTACATCTCCTACGGCAAGATGCTGGCCACCGGCACCGTGGCCGAGGTGGTCAGGAATGCCGGGTTGACCACCTTCGTGCTGCAGGGTCCGCAACTCGATCAGGTGGCCGAAGCGCTGCAAGGCCGCCCCGGCGTCGACCAGGTGGCGCCGTTCGGCGCCACGCTGCATGTCGTCGGCTCCGACAAAAAGACGCTCGAAGCAGCACTTGCCGATGTCGAGAAAGAGCACAAGGGCGTGACGGTGGCGCCGGGGGAAACCAGCCTGGAGGACGTCTTCATCCAGTTCATGTCCGGGTCGAAGGACAATATGGCATGAACGGCATCTTCTCCTTCGCCAGGCTCGGCGCGCTGCTCATCAAGGAATTCATCCAGATGCGGCGCGACCGCATCACCTTCGCCATGATGCTTGGCGTGCCGCTGATACAGCTCGTGCTGTTCGGCTACGCCATCAACAACGATCCGAAGAGCCTGCCTGCCGCACTGGTGGCGACCAGCAGCGACCCCTACACGCGCGCCATTGTCGCGGCGCTGCAGACCACCGGCTATTACCGCTTCGATCATGTCGCGCAAAGCGCCGAGGAGGCCGAGTTCCTGATGGCGCGCGGCGATGTCGCCTTCGTCGTCACCATCCCGGCCGACTTCGCCAAGCGGGTCGAGCGTGGCGACAATCCGCAGATCCTGATCGAGGCCGACGCCACCGATCCCGCGGTCGCCAGCGGCGCCATCTCCACGCTCGGCACCGTCGCCAGCCAGGCCTTGCTCAGGGCCCAAGGCATGCAGGAAGCCGCCGCCGAGGCCGCCAGGGGGCAGCTCGATGTCGTGGTGCACCGGCGCTACAATCCCGAAGGCATCTCGCAATACAACATCGTGCCCGGCCTGCTCGGCGTCATCCTGCAGATGACCATGGTGATGATGACCTCGATCGCGCTGACACGCGAGACCGAGCGCGGCACGATGGAGAACCTGCTCGCCATGCCGTCGAGCCCGCTCGAGATCATGATGGGCAAGGTGCTGCCCTATCTGGCGGTCGGCGCCGTGCAGGTGGTGGTGGTGCTGGCGGCGGCGAAGCTTCTGTTCGCCATCCCCTTCACCGGGTCGATGTCGCTGCTTTTGTCGGCGGTGCTGGTGTTCGTGCTGTCGCTGGTGCTGCTCGGCTATACGATCTCGACCATCGCGCGCACGCAGATGCAGGCCCTGCAGCTCACCTTCTTCTTCTTCCTGCCGTCGATCATGCTGTCGGGCTTCATGTTCCCCTATCGCGGCATGCCGGATTGGGCGCAGACCTTCGGCGAGATCTTCCCGCTGACGCATTTCCTGCGCATCACCCGCGCGGTGATGCTGAAGGGTGCGCAACTGCCGGCGGTGGCAACCGAGATCGGCTGGCTGGTGGTCTTCGTCGCTTTGTTTGCCGGCGTCGCACTGGTGCGATTCAGGCGCACGCTGGATTAGGGGCCGCGATATCGGGAAGTTTTGAAGTCGGCGGGACAGAGGGGGGTGCTCAAGCGCGACGCTTCCGCGTGGAGCGCCGCCACCCTACGCCGCCGCCATGATCCCGGCATACGTCCCGAAATCGACATTGCCGCCGGACAGCACCACGGCGATATTCTTGCCCGAAAGCTCGATCTCGCCCGACGACAGCGCCGCCAGCGCGACGCAGCCGCCGGGTTCGACCACCAGCTTGAGATAGGCCATGGCGTCACGCATCGCCTGCGCCGCCGCCTGGTCCGAGACGGCGATGGC
The DNA here is from genome assembly GCF_000502435.1 of Mesorhizobium sp. LNHC232B00. Classification (NCBI taxonomy): domain Bacteria; kingdom Pseudomonadati; phylum Pseudomonadota; class Alphaproteobacteria; order Hyphomicrobiales; family Phyllobacteriaceae; genus Mesorhizobium; species Mesorhizobium sp. LNHC232B00. The sequence continues at coordinate 13,793 of NZ_AYWP01000037.1, read as the reverse complement.
CCCAGCGAGGTTCCGGCGGTTGATCTCGAAGGTGATCACGCCGGGTTCGGCGGTCAGCAGCGCGTCGCAGATGGAGTCATGGCCCGGCTCATTCGAAACCCTGGTATCGGCGGCCAGCGAGCGGCGCGTGTCGTCGAAATGCTCGGGCTCGACCGCCCAGACGGCGGTATCGGGCGAGGCATCCTTGACGGCGACGGAGATGCCGCTCGACAGGCCGCCGCCGCCGCAGGGAACGGTCACCGCGTCGAGGCCGATGCCAAGCGCTCTCGCCTGGCGCATCAGTTCGAGGCCGATCGTACCCTGGCCGGCGATGATGGCTGGATCGTCGAAGGGCGGCACCAGCACCATGCCCTTCTCGATGTAAGGGCGGACCACAGCCATGCGATCATCGCGAAAACGGTCGAACGGCACCACCTCCGCGCCCATCTTGCGGACATTGCCGACCTTCATCGCCGGCGCGTCGGCGGGCATGGCGATGACCGCCTTGACGCCGAACATGGCGGCCGAAGCGGCGACGCCTTGCGCATGGTTGCCCGAGGAGAAGGCAACGACGCCCCGACTGCGTTCCGCCTCGCTCAGCGACGACAGCTTGTTGTAGGCGCCGCGGAATTTGAACGAACCGGTGCGCTGCAGCGTCTCCGGCTTGAACAGGATGCGCGCGCCGAAGCGTTTGTTCAGTTCCTGTGATTCGATCAATGGCGTTTCGACGATCAAGCCGGAGAGCCGGGCCGCGGCGGCGTGGATGTCGGCGATGCCGGGAAGGGTGGTCATGACGGATCCTGCGAGATGTGGCACCTTCATGGTGCACGCAAAGGCCGGCGCGACGCCAACGAAAAGATGTGACCGTTACAAAATTTGGCGATTATGACGAGGTACAAAATGTCGCCAGCGTTGCGGCCGGCACACCCCCCCCTCTGTCCTGCCGGACATCTCCCCCTCAAGGGGGGAGATTGGCTGTTTCATGCGCGGCGTTTCTTCTCCTGCGTTGGAGATTGGCGAAAGCAAAGACAACCGTCGATCTCCCCACTTGAGGGGGAGATGGCCGGCAGGCCAGAGGGGGGCGCTGTCCAGCCAACCTATCGCAATTTCATCCCAACAGCGTCCGCTGCCTCTTGGTCCCGCCCAGCTTGCGCCAGTTGTTGAAGCGGTGGGTGGCGGCGGCGAAGGAGATTTTCATCTGCTGGGCGACCGAATAGCGCGACTTGCCCTCGTCGAACATGCGGTAGCAGCACTCGACGCCTTCCTCGGTCAGCTTGCCGTCCGGGGCCTTGTTGTGCGGATTGGCGGGGTCGAACTTCTCGACCTGCTGCTCGACCAGGCCCTTCAGGCGCTGCAGGTCGGCCTCGATGCTGGCAATGAGATCGAGAACGGGCTTTGGGTCGAAATGCTCTGCGTGCGGCTTCGTCATGCGTTGATCCTCATCCTTGTCTTGGGTTCAATTATATAGGTTAACCTTTGCCAATAATGAAGGGCACGTTCCGGCGCCGGCTTCAACAATTCTTGAGCCGTGAGCAAGCGCGCGATTGACCCGGGGTCCGTCAAACCCTAGTTTAGAACCATTCTAAACTAGGGTGATTTCCTCATGCTTTCCCGCGTTTTCGGCTTCGGCCGCCGTCCCTTCGACTCGCTGTCCGAACAGGAGATCCTGGCTCTGGCCATTTCATCCGAGGAGGACGACGGGCGCATCTACCGGGCCTATGCCGATGGGCTGGCGGATAAGTATCCGCAATCGGCGAAGATGTTCGAGGAGATGGCGCATGAGGAGGACGGTCATCGCGATGCGCTGATCGAGCTTCATCGCAAGCGTTTCGGCGAGCGCATTCCGCTGATCCGGCGCGAGCATGTGAAAGGCTATTACGAGCGCAAGCCCGACTGGCTTGTCCGGCCGCTCGGGATCGAAAATGTGCGCAGCCAGGCCGAGGTGATGGAGCGGCAAGCCTACCTGTTTTATGTCGAGGCGGCAAAGCGCACCACCGACGCTTCGACGCGCAAACTGCTCGACCATCTGGCGGCGGTCGAGCAAGGCCACGAGACGCTGGCTCACCAATTGGAGCAGAAGCACGTGCCTGGCGAAGTGAAGGACGAAGAAGCGGCGGCCGAGCAGCGCCAATTCATCCTCACCTATGTGCAGCCGGGCCTTGCCGGCCTGATGGACGGCTCTGTGTCGACGCTGGCGCCGATCTTCGCCGCCGCTTTTGCCACACATGACACCTGGCAGACCTTCCTGGTCGGACTTGCCGCCTCGATCGGCGCCGGCATCTCCATGGGTTTCACCGAAGTCGCCTCCGACGACGGCAAGCTCTCGGGACGCGGCTCACCGATAAAGCGCGGCGTCACGACCGGCGTCATGACGGCCGCAGGCGGCCTCGGCCACGCGTTGCCCTATCTCATCCCGCATTTCTGGACGGCGACCGGCGTTGCCGCCGTGGTGGTGTTCTTCGAGCTATGGGCCATTGCCTTCGTCCAGAACCGCTACATGCAGACGCCTTTCCTGCGCGCTGCCTTCCAGGTGGTGCTGGGCGGCGCGCTGGTGTTCGCCGCGGGCGTGCTGATCGGGAATGCCTGAGCGACTTTCTCCCTTCCCCCCTTGTGGGGGAAGGTGGATCGGCGCATAGCGCCGAGACGGATGAGGGGTGTTCCAGCGGAGTGAGACGTCGGCGATTTAGGCCTACGATCTGGATGAAGAGTATCGCCAAGCTGGAGCATCCCTCATCCGACCGCGCTTCGCGCGGCCACCTTCCCCACAAGGGGGAAGGAAAAACCGCTACCCATTCACCGCCCGGCTATCGACCGGCGCCTCGTCCCTTTCCGTCAGCCCATAGTCCCGCACCACATGCGCGATGCGCAGCCGATAGCCGGCAAAGATGCCGCCTCGGCCAGCCTTCTGGGCCTGCCGGTGTTCTTCCGTATTGCGCCAGGCCTTCACCGCTTCCTCGTCGCGCCAGAACGACAGCGACAGGATGCGGTCGGGGTCGGCCAAACTCTGGAAACGCTCGATCGAGATGAACCCATCGATGCCATCGAGCAGCGGACGCAGCTTGGCGGCGATGCCGAGATAGACATCGCGTTTGCCCTCCGCCGGCTCGACCTCGAAGATGACCGCGATCACGGCAACACCAGCTTGGCGTGCGGGCCGGAAGCCAGTTTCAGGAACATGCGGTCCTCCTTGAGGATGAATCGTTCACGCTTGGCGAACGCGTAGTTTGCCTTGCCGGCGGGATCAGCCGCAAGCCGGGCGCGATAGGCTTCGTAGGCCGCCAGGCTTTCAATGTTGTAGGCGGCGTACGCGGTCGTGGCCGAGCCCTCATGCGGCGCGAAATAGCCGATCAGGTCGGCGCCGCAGCGCGGAATGGCCTGGCCCCAGTTGCGGGCATACTCCTCGAAGGCAGCCTTGCCGAACGGGTCGATCTCATAGCGGATGAAGCAGGTGATGGTCATGGTCGTCTCCTCGGATCGTTGCATCAATAGTTCGAGCCCGGTCGAAACGTCGCGCACTTGAGTGTGCTAGGCCGTTTCGTGTCAGGAGCCGTCGTGGCGTGCTTCGCCGCCTCCTTGAGCTGATCGGAGAATAATGCTTATCTGACGAGAATGCTTCGATGAGGAACGAACTATGCGTGAAGGACCCGACATTGCCCGCATCGCCAGCCTGGTCGGCGATCCGGCCCGTGCCAACATGCTGAACGCGCTGATGGGCGGCACCGCGCTGACCGCCAGCGAACTGGCGCTGGAAGCCGGTGTCTCGTTGCCGACCGCTTCCTCGCATCTGTCGAAACTGATGGAGGGTGGCCTGCTGACCCTGGCCAGCCAGGGCCGCCATCGCTATTACGGCCTCGCCGGGCCGCAGGTGGCCGGCATGATCGAGGCCATCACCGGGGTCGCCGAGGCCGTCGGCCCGAAGCGCGTGCGGCCGGGCCCGCGCGACGGCGCCATGCGCGTGGCCCGCGTCTGCTACGATCACCTCGCCGGCGAGCAGGCCGTGGCGATGCTCGATCGTCTGGTCGAAAAAGATATCCTGCAGCGTGACGACAAGGAAATCAGGCTCGGGCCGTCGGCCGCATCGCATTTCGCGGCAATAGGCATCGATGTCGGCGCCAAGCCGCGCCGCCCGGTCTGCCGCGCCTGCCTCGACTGGAGCGTGCGCCGCTCCCACCTCGCCGGCACGCTGGGCGCCGCTATCTTGGACAAGATCCTTGCCGAGAAATGGGCCCGCCGCGAGAAGGACAGCCGCGCGGTGGTGTTTTCGCCGCCGGGAAAGCAGGCGTTCGAGAGGGTGTTTTTGAGCTGATGGCTCAGCGGCGCTACTCCGGCAGTCGTTGGCGGGACAGCGCCCCTCTCTGCCCTGCCGGGCATCTCCCCCTCAAGGGGGGAGATTGGCGGCTTCATTGTCTCGCTCACCTTTAAGCGTCGATAGTTGGCGAAAGCGCTTGAGCGCGTAATCTCCCCCCTTGAGGGGGAGATGGCCGGCAGGCCAGAGGGGGGCGCCAAGGATCGCAACGGTTGCAAATTGCGGATGGATCACCCCCGCTTCAACACCTTCCCCCTCTTGAAAAAATCCTTCCACGGGTCGGCTTCCTTCAACTGCTTCGCCGTCGTCTTGTCGCCGATCGGGAAGGCGTTGGGCGCCAGTCCGGCCTCGATTTCGGCCCAGGTCACCGGCATCGACACGGTGGCGCCCTTCTTGGCGCGCGAGGAATAGGGCGCGACTGTTGTGGCGCCCCTGCCATTGCGCAGATAGTCGACGAAGATTTTCCCGGTGCGCGCCTTTTTCGACAGTGTCGCCGTATAACGGTCAGGGGCGGCCTGCTCGAGCGCCCTGGCGAAATCATGGGCGAAATTCTTGACCTCGTCCCAGTCCGCCGAGGGCTTCAGCGGCACCAGGACATGATAACCCTTGCCGCCCGATGTCTTGACGAAATTCGGCAGCGACAGCTCGTCGAGCTTGCCCCTGATGTCGAGCGCCGCCTCGCGCACCTTCTTGACGTCGACGCCTTCGTCGGGATCGAGATCGAAGATGATCTGGTCGGGCTTCTCGATCTCGTCGACGGTAGAGCCCCAGATATGAACTTCGACGACGCCGTACTGGACCAGTGCGGCGATGCCGTCGAAATCCCGGATGAACAGGATCTCCTCGCCGTCCGTCGGGTCCTTCATCCGGGCTATCTTGTCGCTCATCCCGGCCGAGGCGTGCTTCTGGAAGAAGCGCTGGCCGCCGACGCCATCGGGCGCCCGCACCAGGCTTAGCGGCCGGTTGATCACGAAGCGCTCCATGCTTGGCCAAACCTGCGCGTAGTGATCAAGCAGGCCCTGCTTGGAGATTTTTTCCTCGGGCCACAGCAGCTTGTCGGGATGGGAGAGTTTTACCGTGGTTGTCATCGCCCCGGCAGGTTTGCCGGCGCCGCTGGGCGCGGATTTCGCCCTGGCTGAGCTCTTGCCTCCTGGTTCTTCGCCCCCTGATCCCTTGCCCCCTGGTTCCTTTGCCGTCGCCGCCCTGGGCTTTTCCTGCACGACTTCCTCCGCCGGCTTGTCCTCGCGCAGCCCCTGGAACGAGGCATGGCGTATTATACGGTCCGATGTCCAGCTGCGGAACTCCACTTCGCCGACAAGCTCGGGTTTGACCCAGACCAGCCCCTTGCCCTTGGGCACGGCTGCGTCGAAAGGCGAGGTATTCGCCTTCAGCCCATCGAGTTTCTTCTTCAGATCGTTGGCGCTCCTGGTGGAGAAGCCGGTGCCGACGCGGCCGGCATAGTGTAGGCTGCCGCCCTCGTAATAACCGACCAGCAGCGAGCGCAGCCCGCGCCCGGTCTTGTCCGACGGCAAATAGCCGCCGATGACGAATTCCTGCCGCGCCGTGCATTTCGACTTCACCCAGCTAGGACCGCGCCCGCTGCGATAGGGCGCGTCGGCGCGTTTGGAGACGACGCCCTCCAGTCCCATGCGGCAGGCATGCTCCAGCATGATCTTGCCGGGCTCGGTGAAATGATCGGAGAAACGCACCGCCGCGTTCTCGGATGGCTTGCCGAGCAGTTCCTGCAGGGCTTGCTTGCGCTCGACCAGCGGCTCGCGGCGCAGGTCCTTGCCGTCGAGGCGCATCAGGTCGAAGACATAGTAGATGAAGCGGTTTGTCCGCTTCGCCGACAGATCCTGCTGCAGCAATGAAAAGGACGAAACGCCGCTGTCGGCCAGCACGACGACCTCGCCGTCGATGATGGCGTCGCTGCACTTCAGGCGAGCGAGTTCGGCAACGATCTCGCCGCCGAATTTCTCCGTCCAGTCGAGGCCGGCGCGGGTCAAGAGCCGCACCTCCGTGCCGGCGATCTGTGCCTGTATGCGATAGCCGTCGAACTTCACCTCGTGCAGCCAGTCCTCGCCCGACGGAGCCTCCCGTTCCAGCGTGGCAAGCTGCGGTTCGACAAAGTCGAGTTTCCGGCCCGCGGCCTTCGCCTTGCTGGCGGCCGGCCTGTTGGAATGCCAGACTTTCGGTTTCTCGCCCCTGGCGGCCTTGCCCGCGCCCACCTCCTCGATCGTCAGGCCCGACTTCACCGATTGTGGTGCCTCTTCGAGGATATCCTCGCCCGGACGCGCCGCCGCATCGTCCGACTTGATCAGCAGCCAGTTGTCGCGCTTCTCCCCCGGGCGCGGCCTCAGCCGCACCAGATGCCATGAGCCATGCAACTTATGGCCCTTGAGCTCGAAGTTGATATGGCCCTTCTTCATCGCCTTGGCCGGGTCGGTCTCGGGAACCCATGTCCCCTCGTCCCAGACGATGACAGAGCCGCCGCCATATTCGCCCTTGGGAATGGTGCCTTCGAACCCGGCATAGTCGATCGGGTGGTCCTCGACGTGGACGGCGAGCCGCTTTTCATGCGGATCGAGGCTCGGGCCGCGCGTCACCGCCCAGCTCCACAGCACCCCGTCATGCTCGAGACGGAAATCGTAATGCAGCCTGGTCGCCGCATGCTTCTGGATTACGAAGAGACCGCCACCGACCTCGCCCTTCTTGCCGCGCGCGACCTTGCCGGCCGGTTCGGACGTCTTCTTGAAGTCGCGCTTGGAATGATACTGTTCGAGTCCGGCCATTATTCCCTGGTCCTCAAGCTTCCCTGGTCCTCAAGCTTCCCTTGTCCTCAGGCTTCTCTGGACCTCAGGCCGATTTGCGTTTGGGCGCGGCCGTTTTCGGCTTGGCGCGTTTGGCTGCCGGCTTGGGTTTCGCCGACGAAGACGCTTTCGATGACCCGGAGTCCGACAAGCTCTTCTTCAACGCGTCGAACAGGTTGATGACATTGGAAGGTTTTGGCGCGGCCTTTGCCTTCGGCGCCTTGTGGCCGGCCTTCTTGGCGCGGATCAGCTCGAGCAGCGCGTCCTCATATTTGTCGTCGAATTTCGACGGGTCGAACTTCGCCTTCTTCTTGTCGATGATGAGTTCGGCAAGATCGGTCATCTCCTGGTCGGTCTTCACCGCCTCGATCTCGCCGAACACGGTATCGGGCTGGCGCACCGTGTTGTCATAGCGCAGCGTGGTCAGCACCATGCCCTTGCCGAGCGGCTCGATGACCACGGGCCGTTCGCGTCGATAGAGCACGATGCGCGCCAGCCCGGCCATCTTCTTGCCCGCCATGGCGTCGCGAATGACGGCAAACGCTTCTTCCGACACCTTGTCGCCCGGCGCGACATAATAGGGCGTATCGAGATAGACCTGCTGGATCGAGGCCTTGTCGACGAAACCGTCGAGGCTCATCGTGTGCGAGGATTCGATCTGCACCGCCTCGATCTCGTCTTCCTCGATATGGATGAATTCACCGTCGTCGAGCTCATAACCCTTGATCTCGTCATCGTCGCCAAGCGGCTCGCCGGTCTCGGCGTCGACATAGATGCGCTTCACCGTATTGCCGGTCTTGCGGTTGAGGATGCGGAAAGACACCCTTTCGGTGTGGGTGACGACATTGGTCAGTTCGACGGCGCAGGTGACCAGCGACAGCTTCAGATAGCCCCTCCAGGCAGGACGTGGCGCCATGACAACTCCCTTCAGGAACCCGATGAAGGTGAGAACGGATGGCGCGCGCTCCAGTTCCTTGCCAGTTTCCTGATCGCTTGATGTTCGAGCACCTTGAGAGTCAGGCCCGCATCGAAGCGTCCAGAACGGAAATTTCACAGGCGCGGCGGAAATTGAAACAGAACCGCGCGCCGGCGACATTCAAACGAAACATATGTGATGCAAAAGTCACACTGGGCGAAATGGCGACAAAAGGCACCGAAACACCCCGAATCAGCCGCATTCCGGCCACGAAGCAACGGGTTTTCGACCAGAAATTAACATCACGTTCACCGACTATTCACGCCTCGATGCTATCATTCTCGCAATTCGGAAGGGACATCCGAACATCGGGACAGGGTAAATGAACTTCCTCACTCACCTCATCGGCTATGCCGCCGCCATCCGCGAATTCGTCGCGCCGACCTATCGGCCCGAGCGCTACTACATGCGCGGTCCCGGTCCGGCTTGCGCCCGTCGCGGCACGTCGCTGGGCGCGCACTGACCATGACGTTCGAGAGCCGCCACAACAGCCGCATCTGCAGGCCCGGTGCCAACGCGCGTGCCACCACCTATCGCGCCGAGCGCCCCGTTCTGGGTGACCGGGTCCTCGGGTGACGGGCGGCGTGCGACATCGCCGCGTCTTTGATCTCGCCTGCGGCTGGCTTAGTGTCCCGTGACACGAGCAGCCGAGGCCCGCGTGACCGATCTTCCCCAGTCAAGTCTGCCCCCGTTCAATCGACCCAAAGTCCAGCGATCCAAGTCCAGTCCCTCTGAGCCGTCAGGTACAAGCCGTCAGCTGATCGTCTTCGACGGCGTCTGCGTGCTCTGCTCCGGCTTCGTGCGCATGGTGGTCAGGCTCGACCGCAAAAGCCGCTTCCGCTTCGCCACCGCCCAGTCGCCTTTCGGCGAAGCGCTGTTCAGGAAGCACGGGCTGCGCACCGACGCTTACGAAACCAATCTCGTCCTTGTCGACGGTGCCGTCTTCACGCGGCTCGACAGTTTTGTCGCCGTGATGGCGGAACTCGGCTGGCCGTGGCGAGCTGCCAACGCGCTGTTGCTGCTGCCGCGCCCGCTGCGCGACTGGCTTTACGAGCGCGTCGCCAAGAATCGCTACGCCCTGTTCGGCAGGAAGGACAGCTGCGACGTCCCATCCGCCGAACTGCGCGGGCGGCTCCTTGGCTAAATGGCGATCGCGCCGCGCAATTGCCGTCGCCTGACACGCTATCGCGGCTGGCTCGTGCCATCCGCCGCGCACGGCTCCAGCGCGATGGAGCCGCCGGCCTCCTTGCCGAGTTCCCGGCAGTCCTGAACCGTGCACAGTGTCCAGCCGTTGCCAGTTGCGCCGGAGGCGGCGAGAGAGACGTGACGCTGCGGTCCGACCTTCGGTGCATAGGCCCACCAGCCGTCTTTCAGCACCGCGCCCTCCGGTGGCTCCATGCCGGCGCCCGAACCCTTGATGCGCGCCTCGACCACTTGCAGGCCGGACGGCGTCACCTTCCAGTCTTCCTCCCATCGTGTCCGTTCCACCGAATGCGTCCACGACAGCGTGAAGGCGGCGACCGCCAGCGTCACCGTCTTGCCGGCGGCAAGGATGCACAGGCTCATGTGGTGCTATTTCTTTGCTTGAGCATGATCTCTTCCGAAAACCGGATTCCACTTTTCGGGATCATGCCCTGGCCCGCCGTGCCCGCCAGCAGTGCCAGCCGATCCAGGCAAGCGACAGCGCCCAGCCGGTTTCGTCGGTGAGCGGCAGCGCCGCGACCAGAAGCACGCCGGCGGCGAACGCGACAAGCCGTTCCCACCACGCCATGCGCGTAGCGAGGAAGCCGACGGCCGCCGCCCCCCACAGCACGATGCCCATGCACGCCTTGACGACGATATAGGCGACCTCGACGGGATAGCCGAACTCAGCGGCGATCGGCCCGGCGTCCTGCAGCATCAGCGCCGGCGTGTAGACAGCCATGAACGGCACCACGAAGCCGGCGATCGCCAGCTTGGTCGCCTGGATACCGATCTTGAGGCCGCTCTCCTTGGCCATCGGCGCCGCCGCGAAGGCGGCCAGCGCCACCGGCGGCGTCAGATCGGCCATGATGCCGAAATAGAAGACGAACATGTGGCTGACCACCAGCGGCACGCCGAGCGACAGCAGCGCCGGGCCGGCCAGCGACGAGGTGATGATGTAGTTGGGGATGGTCGGGATGCCCATGCCGAGCACCAGGCAGGTCAGCATCGTCAGCACCAGCGACAGGAACAGGTTGTTCTCGCCGATCGAGATGATCCAGCCGATGAAGGTCGACGCGATGCCGGTCAGTGTCAGCGTGCCGATGACGATGCCGACGATGGCGCAGGCGATGCCGACCGGCAGTGCGTTTTTCGCCCCTTCGGCAAGCGAATCGACGCAGATCCGCAGCGTTTCGCGCCCACCCTTGAATGTCGCGCAGGCGATGATCAGGGCGCCAATGACGAGGCTTAGGACGTTGACGCCGAACTTCATGAACGAGGCCGCGGCAAGCCCGAGCGCCAGCCAGAAGACGATGCGGAAGGCGAGCGGCCCGACCGCCGCCGCCAATGGCGTGCCGAGGATGAGCACGATGGTCAGCGCCAGCCCCATCGTGCCGGCGAAGACCGGCGTGTAGCCGGCGAACAACAGATAGATCAGCGCGGCCAGCGGCAGCACCAGCGGCCAGTGCTGCCGCACCGCGTCCCACGGGTTGGGCAGGTCCGCCTTGGCCATGCCGCGCAGGCCGGCCTTGCCGGCCTCCAGATGCACCTGCCAGAAGCAGGCGCCGAAATAGAGCAGCGCCGGGATGATCGCCGCCTTGACCACGTCGGCATAGGGAATGTTCAGCGTCTCGGCCATGATGAAGGCGACGGCGCCCATCACCGGCGGCATGATCTGGCCGCCCATCGAGGACGTCGCCTCGACCGCGCCGGCGAAGGCCGGGCGGAAGCCGAAGCGCTTCATCAGCGGAATGGTGAACTGACCGCTTGCCACCACATTGGCGACGCCGGAACCGGAAATCGTGCCCATCAGCGCCGACGACAAAACGCAGACCTGCGCCGGGCCGCCGCGCCATGAACCGACGAGGCCGAGCGCGAAATCGTTGAACAGCGCGATCATGCCGGCGCGTTCGAGAAAGGCGGCGAAGACCACGAAGATGAAGATATAGGCCGCCGAAACGTAGATCGGCGTGCCGTAGATGCCTTCCGTGCCGTAGGCGAAGGTGTCGACGAGCTGGGCGAAGTCGTAGCCGCGATGGATGAAGGGTGCCGGCAAATGGTTGCCGAAGAAACAATAGGCAAGCAAGATGAAGGCGATTGTCGCGAGCGGCAACCCCATCAGCCGCCTGGCCGCCTCGAAGACCAGCACCACCAGCACAGCGCCGACGATCAGGTCCGGCGTGGTCAGGAAGCCCGAGCGCCGGATGAGATCGGAATAAAACACCCAGTTGTAAAGGCCGGTGCCGAAGCCGAGCACGCCGAGCGTCCAGAACATTGTTTTGGCGGCCATGCCTTTGGCGCGCAGATTGGCGATCAGGGCAAAGCCGAGCAGCAGCAGGAAGCCGACATGCATGGCCCGCACCACCTGGCTAGGAAGGCCGCCATAGGCGGCGATGTAGATCTGGAAAGCGGAAAAGGCGACGGCGATGACAAACGCCGCCTTGCCGGCGATGCCGTCGCCGAACCCTGGCGGCAGGCCTTCGACCTGTTCTTCGGCGACAGGAAGGTGGAAGGTGGTGGAGGATTTGCCGTCGGCTGGTTCGCTCATCCGACGCACTCCCAAGCAAGCGAACTGCAGCGCGAGGCGCCCCCCTCTGCCCTGCCGGGCATCTCCCCCTCGAGGGGGGAGATCAGCGGCATCGATGTCGGCGCAGGTTTTGCAAGGTTTGGCGAAGAACATAACAACGGCCAATCTCCCCCCTTGAGGGGGAGATGCCCGGCAGGGCAGAGGGGGGCGCTTAGCGAGGACATCTCAGATAAGCCGAGCGAACCTGCTACTTCACCAGCCCCTTCTCCTTGTAATACCGCTCCGCGCCCGGATGCAGCGGCACCGGCATGCCGTCGAGCGCCTTGGCCGGATCGATGCCCTTGGCGGCGGCGTGCGCGGCGGCAAGCTGGTCTAGATGATCGAACATCTGCTTGGTCATCTGGTAGGCGGTCTCGTCGGAGACATCGGCGCGGGTGATGAGGAAATTGCCGACGGCGGCGGTGGCGACATCCTCGCTCTGGCCTTCATAAGTGCCCTTGGGAATGACCACCGACAGATAGGGCGCGCCGATCTTGGCGACGTCCTCGGCCGGCACGGCAACGACGTTGATCGGCACCGAGGTGGCGAGGTCGCGGATCGAGGCGACGCCGAGCCCCGCCGACTGCAGCGTGGCGTCGAGCTGGCGGTTCTTGATCAGTTCGACGGATTCGGCGAAGGGCAAATATTCGACCCGGCCGAGATCCTCGTATTTCAGCCCGGCGGCGGCGAAGATGGCGCGGGCGTTGAGCTCGGTGCCGGAGGCCGGCGCGCCGACCGACAGGCTTTTGCCCTTGAGATCGGCAAGCGTCTTGATGCCGGACTCCTGGCTGGCGACGATCTGGATGTAGTTGGGATAGATGGCGGCGATGCCGCGCAATTTGTCGAGCTTGCCGGGGAAACCGGCCTCGGCATTGCCTTCGGCGGCGAGCTTGACGGAATCGCCGAGGGCAAACGCGATCTCGCCCTTGCCCTGCTGCAGCAGGTTGAGGTTCTCGACCGAGGCCTTCGTCGCCTGCACCTGCGTGCGCGCGCCCTCGATGCCCTTGCTGTAGATTTCCGACAGCGCCACGCCGAGCGGGTAGTAGACGCCCGACGTGCCGCCGGTCAGCACATTGATGAATTCCTGTGCCTTGGCCGCGGCAATGCCGAGGCCAAGCGACAGCGCCATGGCGCCGGCCGCAACGAACTTCGTCCTGAAATGGAACATCCGGGTCTCCTCCCTGAAAATATCGACCGCACCACCTCCTCGGTGCGAACCGGGCCAAGTTTAGACAGCGAGCCGCAAATGCCAACCGGCAATCGCAGCCATTAGACGAACGGTTGAGTGCATGGGCGACACCTTCCGGCTTGCGCTAGGCGCGGCCACGGCCGAAAGATTTTCACGGCACCTGTCGAAATCGGCCGACACCGCACGACATACGTCTGGCCCCGCAAGACGCGGCCTTCCAAACCACGGGAGAAAACCCATGCGATACATGCTTTTGATCAACAATGACGAAGCCGCGCTGGCGAACACGCCGGTCGAGAAGGCCCAACAGATGAGCGCGGCCTATGCCGCCTACACCGAAGCGTTGAAGAAGTCCGGTGCGTGGCTGGCCGGCGAAAGGTTGCGTCCGACCCAGGCAACCACCTCGGTGCGGATCGCCGACGGCAAGACCAACGTCATCGATGGCCCCTATGCCGACACCAAGGAGCAGCTTGCCGGCTTCTACATGATCGAGGCGGCCGACATCGATACCGCCATCGAATGGGCGGCGCGCTGTCCGGCGGCCAGCACCGGCACGGTCGAGTTGCGGCCGATCTGGGAAATGGCCGACTACATGCCCAAGAAATGACGATGTGCCGGGAAATAGCGATGTGATGGACAGTCGTCCGGAGGTCGTCCGGGCGGCGGCGGAAGCGGCCGCCCGGCAAAGCTATGGCAAGCTGGTCGCCTGGCTGTCGGCGCGCACGCGCGACGTAGCCGCCGCCGAGGACGCGCTGGCCGATGCCTTTGCCGCGGCGCTCGAACGC